>CAYXLV010000197.1:0-4400 GCA_964465995.1 uncultured Coxiellaceae bacterium
TCTTTCTTAGAGAATGGCCGCACTAACTCATTAACAAGAACACCGCTTTGCTTAGCCAGATAGCAATCAAATAAATAATAAGCGGCTTTTTTATATTCACCGTTATAATAGTAAATTTTACCCAATGCCAATTGCGAACCAGCGTTATTTTGCGCCTCTGGATCGGCAAGCTCAATTAATTTTTGTATGGCTGGCCCCACCCCATTCGTTGCTGAGCCATGCAGCAATTCAATCACATCTTGATATTTTTCAGGATTTTTTAGTCTGTTTTCATGCTTCATAATCCCTAAATAAGCCTGCGCATTATAGTAACCTCCGGTGTAAGCTCTATCAAAATAATCTTCAGCCTTTCCATCTTCATCCTTGGCAAAATACAACAGACCGAGCGTAAACAAAGCATCGAGATGTTTTTTCTCTTTCGGATCATTCGCGATAAACTCCAGTGTGATCACCCCTTGCAACGCCCCAGCGTTAGCCGCTAAGCAAATTTGACCAAAAGCTGCATCAAAGGTAGTCTCTGGCGAATTTGTGTTATTTTTAATTTGAAAATATTTAGGATTATAATAGACCAAGCGGCCCCGCAAAGCATACGCATCCAGATGGTCTTGCTTTGCAGCTAAACTATAATAGGAATATGCGCTACGAACCTCCCCACGCTCTTCTAAAATAGTCCCCATAAAATATTGAGCGTCGGCATCGTTTTTACCTTCGGGATTAGCAAGCCACTTTTCGAGATAACCCCAAACTGCTTCACTGCTATTATCATTATTCTTCTCAAAAAAAATTGCTTTTAACGACTCCAAACCCTGCTCAGAATCTTCTACAACACCACAGCCTTCACAATAAATTCGAGCAATTTTTATCTTCAAAAAGTTATCATTGGGCTTTAACTTTTCTGCTTCTCTAAAAAAATTCAACGCACGCCGATGATCCTGCTGAATGCCCGCCAAATTCGCTTGAAAAAATAAATCACCCAAATTTGACAGCACCTGAAAATCATCACCAAAGTGAGTTTCCAATAAATCAATCGCCACCGTATGTCCCTGCTTGGCTGCTGACCATAGGCCCATTTTCGATGTTTTTTGATAAAACTCTTTTCCTTTAGCTAGCTCACCCTTGCACTTACTGGCTGCTTGGTAAGCTAACCAATAAATATAGCCATACTCATAAGCGGCAAAAGCACATTGTGTTACTTGCTGCTTTAAAAGCTCAAGCAGCTCGACTGCACTCCCTTTAAGAAATTTTTCAAGATAATCATTCGCACTCGTTTCAGCATAGTGCTTTAGCGAGTTTTTAAAATCAAATAAGTTGGTTCCAAAGCATTTATTATTTTTTGCATCACATAATGTCTGATAACAGCTTTCTGTCATTTTTTCATTAGCCACCGTCTGACCACTCATAATTAATGCATATAAAGCATTTATCGTGAGTGCATACGGATTATTTTGCGCTTCATCAGATTCCAGATGATCAGATGTTAATCCATAGTAGGCATGAGCTGCTGCGCTAAATAACTCTGTTTGCTGGTTATCTACAAGTTTAGAAACATCAACATCAAAGATAAAGTGATTGATAATATATTCATAGTCAATCTGCTCTTGCTCAGTCCACTCAGGCTGGTTGAGTAACTCGATAGCATACTGCACTGCATGATAAAACCAATTTTCTATTTTTTCCTCGAAAGGGGCATAGATAAAATCAACCTTATCCCACAACAAATGCAATGTTTGCTGCCAAGAAGAATTATTATTATTTAACAAAGGTGTCGTTTTTTTATCATCCAAATAAAACTGATGCACAATTTCATACTCCAGCTGTTTTGCAACTGGATCATCATTCGCTTCTGCCAGGCTCAAAAATTGCTTGGCATTTTTCGTAGTGATGTCATCCCAACAACAAGGAAATTTCGGGCTACTACCAAGCAGGATCCACAGCTTATCATCATACTCACCAATAATGACACCCAACTCATCACGTGGCGTTATTACAACATCTAAAAATTCAAAACCATAGCGCTTTAACTTAGCGTCTATATCAAAAGTAATTTCTTTTGGTATCAAGGTGGTAATGGTATTTTGAAATGGTAAGTTTACTGGCGTGTTTTTTTGCTCAGCAATATAGTATTTGAAATATTGTTGTTTTTTTCCAGTGGTCAGTATCTTCAGTTCATTTAATGTTAATTTATATTGCATTGCTAACCCCTTTTTTTGCGCAGTATACAGGATTAAAAAAATTTGTATAAACAATTTTGACTGCAGCGATGCGTAAGCCCTAGCCGTCGATTTCTTTTTTAGTTAAAATATTTACCACCCTCGACACGGAGTCACCATGCAAAACAACCATTCTCGCTTTAACTTACCGCCTGGAAAAATTCTTGGTCAGCAATATCGCGTTTTGGAGTTTTTAGGGCATGGCTGGGAAGGTGAAGTCTATAAAGTCGAAGAGCGCAGCACCGGCATTATTCGGGCTGCCAAGCTATTTTATGAGCATCGTTATAATAATCAATTACCGCATTTATTGTACGCTAAGAAACTTTACAAATTGCGAAGCTGTCCAATTGTTATTCAATATCATTACCATGGCCGCACCACGATTCAACGCAAGACCATGGATTTTTTGGTATCCGATTTTGTTGAAGGGCAACTGTTATCACAATATATTGCTAACAGTAGCGGCAAGCGCTTAAGACCTTTCGAAGCACTGCATTTATTTTATGCGTTGGTGCAAGGTGTTGAGCATATTCATTTTCTTGGCGAATACCACGGCGATATCCACTCGGATAATATTATTATCAAACGCAAAGGCTTGGGCTTTGAAATTCAGTTAATTGATTTCTTACATCTTGGCAAATCGTCTAAAGCAAAAATACAGCAAGATGTTTATGATTTAGTCAATGTATTTTATGAGATGCTCGGCGGCCAAAAACATTATCACAAAATGAGTGCTAACATTCGGCAAGTTATTTTAGGCCGCAAACACAGTTTAATTGCTAAAAAATTTAAAATTGCTGGGCATCTTCGGCTTTATTTAGAAAACTTAGCTTGGGGCTGATCGACAATGCTACGCATAATCAAAATAATCATTATCCATGTCCAGTTCACGCATTAAACGCTTTTCTTCCAGAATATCCTCTAAACGTTGCCGGCTGCTGCCAACTCGCTCACTTGCCTTATAATCAACATCATAACTCGACTGATCGTCATAGTTGTCATCGTACGCATCAAAAACGTCATCGGCCATTTCGGTCTCTCCAATATTAATAACCGGCTGAATATATACACTAAATTTAAAAAAAATCAATTGGTAGTTATATGGTCGCTCTACTATAGTTACTGGTAAGCAATTTTCATCAATTTTTGGAGGCAACACCATGAAAAAACTACTCACCGCTCTACTAATGCTCGCCTTTGTTGGCGGCATCTCTGCTTGTAGCGGCAGCTCAGATAACGGCAGTGATCAAAACCAAAACGCTCAACCCTCTCAAGATAACAATCATTCACAAAACAGCACCTCAGATCAAAATACCAAGCAACAAGGCGATGACAATGGCAGCCAAAATCATGACAACAATCAGCAAGGTCATGACAACGGTAACCATGATCAAGACAATACTAAACAGGATCAAGATCAGGACAACACTAAACAAGACCAAGATAGCGGGAATCAAGATCAAGGCAATGATCAAGATACCGATGGACAAAGCTAACAGCCACTTTACCCATTATTAAAAAGCCGAGTAGGACAACCGACTCGGCTTTTTTGTATTAGTTGGTATAAGCCAATTTAAATTTTTCTTCTTGCTTGATTGCTTCAAGCAGTACTAACCAAATACCTTGCTGAATCTTTTCAGCATCAATTGAAAAACAATAATAGCGCACCAAGATTTCAACTCCGCACGGTTTTTCTAATTTTGGTTGAATGGATACTTTGGCATCTAGATTAATTCGATTAACGATATTTTTATTACGCTTTTGCAAATATTCTAGAGAGTATTCATTTTTATCCGCGTAAAAGTTAGTTACATAATTATTCACTAGTGCTTTTAAATAATCGATTGTATATTCCAAGTGACTATCTTGCGAAATCACCACTTTAAATTTTTGCTCAAGAAAGTGTGATGTTTGTGACATATTAACAACCGGATTAGTAATAATTAATCCATTTGGAATACGAATGATACGCCCTGTCACATTACCATCGATACCATCTGAGACTTCCGACAAGGTAAAATACAAAACACCAATGGTTCGGACATAACCCACATGTTGCTGCACTTGAATAAGATCGTCTTCTGCAAATAACTCACGCCAAGTAATAATAAACCAACCCACAAAATTCATAATTGTTTCTTTATTTGTAACCACTAGCGCTGCGGATACTAAACCTAAAATAGCTAATAA
>CAYXLV010000198.1:0-4356 GCA_964465995.1 uncultured Coxiellaceae bacterium
GCATTAAGAGGTAACATATTATGCGTCGTTTATTCTTTTTTATTGCATACGCGTTGCTAAGCTTTGGATTTACCCACTCTTACGCACAAACATCTCGAACCACCTGCCCCTCCCCACAAAATATTACTATTAACGATCAGTGCCAATGGACGCTCACCACGGATGCGCAGCATTGGCGGCCCAACTCTCAAGTCACCCATTGTCAAAAAGGCAAATCTGCTGCTGAATTACAGTTTACTTTTAAAGCAGCGATTGCTTCTGAGGCCACGGTTAATCCAGCACTCAAAGCGTATACCGTACTTTATATTAATTGCCTTTATGAAAATCATACCAATGATCAAATTCATTTGATTTATAGTGGTCGTGCTAACTTGATCACTACAGGCAGTGGTTGGTCGATTGTTTCGCAAAAACCAAATCTGATTTTGTCTTGTCATGGCGGCAATTTGGGTGAGTGCTTTTTTTATCAAGAATAACCAAGACTAGTTACAACCACCAACTAGTACAGAGAAAATAATAGCTGTTTCTAACAAGCTACAGACCGCTTTGTGTTTAACTGCAAGCGATAGCCAAAAGATGGTATTATCGTTGGAGTTTTTTTATCGGCAAGCTTGCCTGTAAAAAACGCTAACATTTAACTCATAAACTCAAGGAAGGTTAACAATGAAAAAACTTTTAAAAACGCTTGCTGTTTCAACTTTATTAATTTGCGCCACCTCTGTTTTTGCTTCAAATCCATTTTTAACTGTTATTAACAATATTGATTCTGCCTCTAACGCTAGTACAAATGGTTACTGGGGCAATCAAATTCCACCACACTCAAGAGCTAAGTTTTTATGGGCAACGATTGATCAATCTTGCCAATTACCAATGGCATCCAAAGGAACTTTGGCACACACTTGCGTATTAAACATCTCTGCAATCAAACCAAACTCAGCACCATTAATTGGTAAAGTTGTTGTTAACACTCAAACGAATGTCGTTATTTCTGCTGTATCAACCAACCCTTTCTATCGCCTAACAAAAAGCAGTGATCAAAGAATCATTGTTTCACAAAATACTTAATACGCTGAAAATGCTAGTGCCCAGTCAATGGCTGGGCACTTTTTTTATATTTGCGTGTAGTCGGACAACGTTCCAGAAAATTCTTTGACTCGCTGATTCTCAATAATCCATAAACAATCCGTGGTGCTGTTAAGCAAGTAACGGTCGTGTGACACTAATAATAATGCACCACTGTAATTCTGCAGCGCCAACATTAATGCCATACGCACTTCTAAATCTAAATGATTGGTGGGTTCGTCTAGCAAAAGTAAATTAGGGCGTTCCCAAATTAGCATGGCAAATGCAAGGCGCGCTCGTTCGCCACCCGATAGTTGGCCTGCGGGTCTCATTGCAATATCGCCACTAAAATTAAATGTGCCTAAGTAATTGCGCAAATTTAGTGACGTTTCTTTGAAGGCTATTGCTTGCATATGTTGCAGTGGGGATTTGTCCAAGTGTAAGCGATCAACTTGATGCTGCGCAAAATAACCAATTTTTAAATGTTGGGTTTGCACTACTTGGCCTTGGAGTGGTGGCAACTCTCCCATTAAAGTTTTAATTAATGTGGATTTACCTGCACCATTGACACCCAGTAAACCGATTCGATCGCCGGCTTGTAACTGCACTTTTACTTTATCTAAAATCGGTTGCTCATAACCGCACTGGCCTTCGCGAAAACTAATTAATGGACCACCACAGGGCTTTGGCTCGAAAAATTCAAAACGAAATTCTGAGGTGGTTTGCACAGCTGCCACTTTTTCCATTTTATTGACGGCTTTTAAACGGCTTTGGGCTTGGCGTGCTTTAGTAGCTTTTGCACCAAAGCGCTCGACAAAGCGCAGCATGTGTTTAATTTGGCGTTGTTGCTTTTCGTAGGTGGCTTGTTGCGAGGCTAGCATTTCGGCGCGTTGGGTTTCAAAGCGGCTGTAGTCGCCGGTGTAGCATTTCACTTGTTGGTGCTCAAGGTGCGCGATATGAGTGACCACGCGATCAAGGAAGTCACGGTCGTGGGAAATAATAATTAAAGTGCCTGGATATTTTTGTAACCATTTTTCAAGCCATACGATGGTTTCTAAGTCGAGGTGATTGGTTGGTTCATCCAGCAGTAATAGGTCAGATGGGCAGAGTAGTGCTCGCGCCAGATTTAGGCGCATGCGCCAGCCACCAGAAAATTCAGCGACGGCTTTTTGTTGCTCGGCTTCGTTAAAGCCTAAACCATTCAGCAACTCAGCAACTTCGCTCTTGACGCGATAGCCATCAATTTCTGCAAGGTGCATGTGTTGATTGGCGAGATCTTCGTAATCCTCAGTCGCTTCAGCATGGCGAATTTTTTCTTCAATTGACCATATTTGCTGATAACCTTGCAGCACGTAGTCAGCCGCACTGAAAGCAACGCCTGGTGTTTCTTGGTCGACTTGAGCGATGCGCAGTTCAGCACTGAAGCTGATGTCGCCATCGGCGGGTTCTAGTTGTTGTTGCAGCATAGCCAATAAACTAGATTTGCCGGAGCCGTTTGCGCCCACTAAACCTATTTTTTGCTTGGCGTTGATGGTCCAGGTCATATTTTTTAGTAAGACACGTTGACCGCGTAGTAAGGTGATGTTTGTTAAATTGATCATGAAAATTCTCCAACGTTGATACAAAGACGAAAAAAAGGCGCACTTGTCCTGTGAGGTGCTTAGCTAGCAGCAGAAAATGACGGTGGCCTCTTGGGTTGGAGCGTTGGTGTTTGGAATGATTGTTTGAAAAAATGAAGACGATGTAGTGGGTGGAGCAAAAAGCTCTATATAACTATCTGAATTGTTATGAATTTTTTTATTTAGCACCGCGCTTGCCCTCATTTTGTGGGCGGATGATAACATAATGTACATATATTTATCAACGACAATCTCTTACATAGAGTTAAGAGATTTCATACTTTTATTAGTCGGGTGGTCATGGTCTTATGGATAATATGTCCTTATTTATCCCACCTACCAGGAGCACGCCGATGAAACCCAATAAAGTTAAACTGGAAATCAATGCAAGCACACCAGATGAAATACAGCATGCACTCACTTTTATTAATGATGAAAAAAATAATCGATATGTAAAAGTAAAGCACACCGTTACTCCAAAAGAAATGTATATTAGTGGGCCTGAGAAAGCTGTGTATGATTTGCTATTGGCCTTGCAAAAAAGCTTGCTCATTACAGACCCGCAAAACATTTGTCCTTCTATAAAAGACTACTTGCCATATACAAACATCCCCAATTCAATGCTGAAAATACCATTTGATGAAATGGTTAATGTTTCGCTCATCAGTGGTAAGCAAAATCAGAATTATCAAATTGATTTTCTTTATGCAGACATAATCAACCGCTGTAGCGAGGGAGGTCGGTTATATGAATATATCATCAAGTCAGGTATTAAATTTGAACATACAATACAAAGCATAAGCTTGAGCTTAGTAGGCGATGAAAATGAAGTAAAACAACTTGAAGAAAAATACAAAAAAATATCAGGCAGCGGGTTAACAGGACCACGCTTTTTTAAATCTTTGAGCAAGCCAGAGGTAGTATCACCCAGCACGCTAACAAGGCGAGCTCATCGCAAGTCTTTTTCTCAAAATTGATCAGCGTACATATAGCAATAAAAAAGCCGGTTACAAGAACCGGCTTTTACGTATGGATTAAGTACTGTTGAAATTTAATCAGCGCTGTCTAAACCTTCCATGCGGTCAACGATTTCAACTAGAGCCATTGGTGCGCTATCACCGGCACGGTAGCCGCATTTTAAAATACGTAGATAACCACCTGGGCGGTCTTGATGACGCTTGCCAAGTTCAATAAACAGTTTTCCAACAGCAGCATCATCACGTAAACGTGAAAAAGCTAAGCGACGATTAGCAACGCTATCGTTTTTTGCCAATGTGATTAATGGTTCAACGACACGACGTAGTTCTTTTGCTTTTGGTAAGGTCGTTTTGATTAGTTCGTGTTTAATTAAAGAGGCAGCCATATTCTTGAACATCGCTTTACGATGACTGCTGTTACGATTTAATTTGCGACCACTTTTACGATGATTCATGATTTTCCTCAGTCTCAAAAATATAAAATAGTTGTCTTCTTATGCGTTAGCTGTCTCTAAACAAGCTGCGCAAACCCAATAGCGTTATTATTTATCATGCATATCTGTTGGCGGCCATGGATCGATCATCATGCCTAAGCTTAATCCACGTTGTGCTAATACAGATTTGATTTCTAATAATGATTTTTTGCCAAGGTTAGGTGTTTTTAGTAAATCGTTTTCAGAACGTTGTACTAAGTCACC
>CAYXLV010000199.1:0-4352 GCA_964465995.1 uncultured Coxiellaceae bacterium
GATGTATTGTCTATTCAGCTTTATGAGCCACTGGGAAAAATAGGAGTTATTTTGCCCTGGAATCTTCCTCTACTTATGTTTAGTTGGAAAGTAGCTCCTATTCTTGCGGCAGGCAATGTGGTGATAGTTAAGCCGTCGGAACATTCATCACTTAGTATTATTAAACTAATGGAATTAATTAGCCCTGTGATTCCAAAAGGCATCATTAATGTTGTGTTTGGTTGTGGTGAAAGAGCTGGAAAATTTTTGATTGAAAGTGATGGATTTGCTAAGTTTTCATTTACTGGTAGTAAAGAAACTGGAAAAAAAATTTCAACCGCGCTAGCAAGTAAGTTGATTCCTATCTCGCTTGAGCTCGGCGGGAAATCTCCTTGTATTGTCACGGAAAATATTTTTTTTAATGATCAGGCTTATATGGAAAAGCTGCTCAATACAATAGTCAGCTTTACCTATAATCAAGGGCAGCTATGTGGTAACTTGTCACGGCTATTATTGCATGAAAATATTGCGGATTTGGTTGTAGCGCAATTAAAAAATCGGCTAGCCAATTTTTCAGTTGGTGACCCTCGGCTAAAGGCTAATACCATGGGGCCTGTGATTAGCGCTAATCAGCAGAGAAATATACATTCACAATTAAATGAAGCTAAACGAGCAGGTGCAGACATTATTAGCTTTGAAAGCACGCTTCAATTGTCTGACCATACAAAAAATGGATTTTATATAACACCGCAATTGGTGTTTGGCGAGCATGCAATGCACATATATCAGAACGAAGTGTTTGGACCGGTCCTTTGTATTGATACCTTTAAGTCGTTAAAACAAGCAGCAGTGATGGCAAATTCAACTCCTTATGGATTAGCAGCATCTATTTGGTCACGTGACCTGGAAGAAGTTCAATATTTAATGAAACATATTTCTGCTGGCAAAATATGGGTTAATACATCGCATATTTATTACCCTCATACTAAATTTGGTGGTTTCAAGCAGTCTGGTTTTGGAAATGAAATGCATAAGTTGGCGGTCTCTGAGCATCAACGCTTGAAGAATATTATTCAGCATTATTGAGGAAAGGATATGCAAAAAAAAATTGCTTTAGTAACAGGTGGTAGTCGCGGTATTGGTGAAGCGATTGTGCGAAAACTCATAACACAAGATTATTTTGTTTATTTTACATATTCTGCCAGTCATGCTGCTGCAGAAAATCTTGTCACCGAACTTAATACCAATGAGCATGTTGTTGAGAAGATCAAAGTAACTTTTCCAGATGAGGAAGAGCAGCGTAAGGCAATAGATTATATTGCGAAGCAAAGTGGGCATCTAGATTTGTTGGTCAATAATGCTGGCATTATTAAAGATGCATTGATGCCAAGGATGGATTTCAATGAGTGGGATGAGGTTATTGATATCAACTTAAAATCTGTGTTCCGTTTGTCTAAGTTGGCATTGGACTTGATGTTTTCGACGAAGCAGGGCTGTATTGTTAATATGACGTCGGTTTCTGGCATTAGAGGCGCCGTTGGGCAGTGTAATTATGCAGCTGCAAAAGGTGGTATTATTGCGCTGACTAAGAGTATGGCACGTGAGCTTTCTCCTTTTAATATTCGTGTTAATGCAGTTGCTCCTGGATTTATTGAATCTGATATGACAAAAAATATTGCTGGTGTTGAAAAAAAGAAAGTCCTGCAAACCTGTCTTCTTAAGCGTTTTGGTAAACCAAATGAAATTGCTAATGTAGTTGCTTTTTTGGCTTCGGATAGTGCTTCCTATATTCAAGGGCAAGTGATTGTCGTTGATGGTGGGGTGATATTGTGAGCGAAATGTCGGGGCATTTTATTAATCCGTTTTATGCATATAAAAAAAAATTAGCTGGTATTGCAAGACCGCTTGATAAAGAACATAGTGAGATTGATTTGCCGTATGAGGGATGTCTGCCCTTAGATATTTCAGGTAACTATTACCGCAATGGTCCCAATCAAAAATATTTGCCGCAGGCTTATCATCATTTGGTTGATGGGCATGGTATGTTGCATCAATTTTCAATACACAATGGAAAAATTATTTATAGTAATCGATGGATTAAAACTAAGATATACAATATTGAAGAGAAATACTCACAAGGTATGGTTGGTGGTTTTTTAAAGCCATTTGAATCGGATCCAAGAGTAAAGCACTTTTCATCGCGTGAGCGTACAAAAGCGAATACGCATGTCGTACAAATGCAAGATACTATTTATGCTTTTGAAGAAGGTGGTATTCCTTATTTACTTTCTGAACATGGTTTATCGACGAAACATGCACTGAAAGACGCATTGCACCTCAAGTCAACAGTGACGGGACATCCAAAATATGATTTTTTTGAAAGAAAATTGTACTGCCTTAATTGGAATGGGGAGTCAGAATACCCCGCTTGTACATTTTTTTGGATTGATGAATCAGGTAAGTGTCATGACTTCAGAGTCATTGATATTCCATATCGTGCGTTGATTCATGATTTTGCTATTACTGAGCACTATTTAATAATTCCACTTTTTCCTTGTGTGGTTGATTATTCTAAGGCACGAAGAGACCCTAATCAAACACCGACTAGTTGGCAACCAGAATTGGGAGCGTATATCGGTGTTATTGAAAAAACAACAGGCCAAGTTTTAATGTGGTTCGATGTGAATACATTTTATGCATTACATACCTGTAATGCTTATGAGGAAGGAAGTTCTATTATTTTGGATCTTGTTGCTCATGATACTCCACCAATATTGGTAGACGAAGAACATCTTTCAGGGGACACGAATATTCGCTCCCAGCTAATGCGTGTCCATTTGGATTTAGCTACAAAATCCTCGCAACTTTATTGTTTGGATAATGAGGAATTTTTATATAATTTTCCGCGTATTAACGATACGAATTTGGGCAGAAGGCATGATAAAATTTTTGCTTGCATGACTAAAAACTCAAGCCGAAATGGTATGCTATATAATGAGTTTTTAGTTGCGTTCGACGCGCAAACTCTGCAAAAAAATATTTTTCAATATGAAGCTGATTGGTTTTTTCATGAACCTATCATTATACCAAGACAATTACATGCGAAAGAACGAGCTGATTTATTATTAGTGCTGGTGTCAAATGATAAGATGGATATTTCGCGCTTACTATTGTTTGACAGTGACTCAATTGGAAGTGGTCCTATTATGACTGCTAATTTGCCTCATATGATTCCTTATGGGTTTCATGGCTGCTGGCATGCAAAGGAGAATAATTGATGCAAGCTGCTTTATTATTTCCTGGGCAGGGTAATATTCAATTACCATCGTTAGCCCGACTTTTCAAACAGTTTCCTGAATTAGAAAATTTACTGCAAATAGCTTCTGATTGTGTTCAAGAAGATTTTTTTAGTATTATTGAATCAAAAAATTTAATTGAAACCCGTTTCCAACAACCGGTCGTTAGCATACTCAGTGCAGCTTGTCTGGCTTCATTGCCCCAATTAGATGTTTCGTCTGTAGCAGGCCACAGCCTTGGTGAGCTTTGTGCTTGTTATGCAGCAGGCGTTATATCATTTCATTCGCTAGTAAAAGTGGCCTACAAGCGTGGTCAACTTATGCAGGATATTGCTGCTAGTCTGGATGGTGGTATGGCAGTTGTATTTGGTTTAGATGCTATTGCATTGCAAAGTTATATTAACAATGGGTTTGCTGATAAAGTATTTATAGCTAATATAAATTCTAATCAGCAAGTCGTCGTGTCAGGGCAGATAATTCACCTCAATATGTTTAAAGAAATGTTAAGTAAAGAAGCAGCGTGTGTTGTTAAACACTTAAATGTTAATGGCCCGTGGCATACGCCATTTTTGGAGCCTATACTGAAGCAGTTTGAAAGCGAGTTGGAAAAACACGTTTTTAATGTTCCAGAAAAAAAGCTCTATTTAAGTGCAAGCACAGCGATAGTTTCCGATCCTAAAGTTATCAAGGACAATTTAGTTAAACAAATTGTTGAGCCAGTTAATTGGCTTGGTTTAATGCAAAAAATCGCTGTTGATGGAGGAGCTGGTTATCTATTGGAAGTTGGGTATGGCAATGTATTGAGAGGAATTAATAAAAATATTGATTTAAATATACCAACTTTTTCTGCTAGTGAGAGTGGTGATTTGAAAAAGTTATTTACCTTGAAGAAAAAGGCTGCGGTGACTGTATGAGAGAAATGTCTGCAAAAAAAATATTTGAAATTTCTCGGCGTGAATATCCAATGGCTGTGAGTCGCCTTTCTTGGGATGCAAGTCGATTGCGGCAATATCAGTTACAAAAAATTAAAGGATTAATAGACTTTGCTAAAAAAAAGTCTCCTTGGTATAGGGAAAC
>CAYXLV010000200.1:0-4323 GCA_964465995.1 uncultured Coxiellaceae bacterium
AGCATTAAAGGCAGCACCAATCAGTTGAGCGCCTAAACAAACACCCAAAATATATTTATCGTCAGCGGCCGCTTGCTGGATAAAATCAATTTCTTGTTGGAGATAAGGATATTGTTCAGTGTCGGCAGCGCTTTGCGGGCCGCCCATGGAAATTAAAAGATCAAAGTTGTTTTTTGAGGGGAGGGTTTCGCCGTTATAAATATTAGTGCCTAGGAGTTGATGATTATTTTTTTCGGCCCAATGACGAATGGCGCCGAGCTTTTCATGTTGTGCATGAATGATGTAGTGAATGTTCAAATACCTGCTCCTTGGTCATTGCAAAGGCATGATTATATAGTAATCACGCCAGCTGCAAAATAAATGCGCGAATTGATTTATTAATGAACAATCCAGGGTCAATTGGTTTGCGATGCAGCTTTGTTTAGTGGCAAAATAGCTAGCGAATTCATTCCCTCATCGTCGAATTAGAAAGGACAATTTGTGACCAACCCCAACTGCACGCATGCCTCTTATCAGATTTCTGCAGATGGTCATACGTTGGACTGTATTGGTGATTGGACGATGGCCGGTATTACTGCTTTTGAAGAGCAGTTAAAAAAAATCAAACAACGTTTAGGTGAAATTAAAGCAATTGATGGCGAGAAAATCACGCATATGGATAGCGCTGGTGCGCTGCTGTTGCAAAATGTGATTGATGCGATTAATCAAAAAGGCATGCAAGTGAAGCTCAATGGTTTTACGGAACGTTATTTAGAGTTGCTGGGAATGGTGGGTAATCAATTGGAGTTGATTCGCCAACCAGCCTGGACGCCGGAGATGCCAAACTGGTTTTACAGTGTGGGTCATTGGACGGTTGATAAGTATGAACAGCTGATGCATTTTCTTGATTTCTTCGGCGAATTTATCAGCGTCTTTTTTCGTAATATTTTTAAACCGCAGCATTGGCAGTGGCGTTCGACCATTGCATCGATTGATAACACGGGTTACCAAGCTTTACCGATTGTGGCGTTAATGTCGTTTTTAATTGGTATTGTGTTGGTGTATCAATTGGCGGAACAGTTGCGCGTGTATGGTGCCGATATATTTATTGTGGATGTCACTGGCATTGCCATATTGCGTGAGTTTGCGCCGTTGATTACGTCCATTATTGTGGCCGGGCGCACCGCAACGTCGTTTGCAGCATTGATTGGGACGATGAAAGTGAACGAGGAAGTGAATGCACTGCAGACGATGGGTTTATCGCCGATGCAACGCTTAGTGATTCCGCGGGTGGTTGGGTTAGTGATTGCTTTGCCGTTGTTAGTGGTTTGGGCAGATGTGTTTGGCGTTTTGGGTAGTATGGTGATGGCGAAACACATGGTGAATATTGGTTTTCATGCATTTTTAGAGCGCTTTGAATATACGGTAGCGGTGAAGCATTTTGTTTTAGGGTTAATTAAAGCACCGGTGTTTGCAATGATTATTGCCGGCATGGGGTGTTTTCAGGGTTTTCAAGTGGAGATGAAAGCGGAAAGTGTGGGACATAAAACCACGAAAGCAGCGGTGCAGACCATCTTTTTAATTATCGTTGCTGATGCGGTGTTTTCGATTATGTTTAGTGAGTTGGGGTATTAATCGATGACGCAGGCGCCTGACAAGATTATTGAGATCCAACATGTCAAAAATTATTTGGGCGGGCATTGGGTGCATGAAGATTTAAACCTGGATATTTTTCGCAATGAAATTATTGCCATTATTGGTTCTAGTGGTTGTGGTAAGACGACGTTGTTAAATTCTATTTTAATGTTGCGCGCCTTTTCCGGAGGTGTGATTAAAGTGTTTGGGGTTAATATCGCTAATTGTAGTGACCGTGAAGCCAATTTGGTTCGTCAGCGCTGGGGGGTGATGTTTCAAAGTGGGGCGTTGTTTAGTTCATTATGCGTATTGGAAAATGTGATGTTTCCGATGCAAGAATTCAGTCGTTTAAATAATGAACAGCAAAAAGAATTGGCGCTGTTAAAATTGGCACTGGCTGGGTTAGAATTGGAAGCAGCAATTAAGTATCCCTCTGAATTAAGTGGTGGTATGAAAAAGAGAGCAGCGTTGGCAAGAGCGATTGCTTTGGATCCGGAGCTGGTTTTTTTGGATGAGCCCACCGCGGGTTTGGATCCCAAAAGCGCGGGGGAGTTGGATAACTTGGTGTTACATCTGCGGGAGAGTTTAGGATTGACCTTTGTGATGGTGACGCATGATTTGGATACGCTTTGGAAAGTGCCTGACCGAGTTGTATTTATGGGAGAGGGAAAAATCTTGGCAGCAGAACCGATGGCGACACTTGTGAAAAATGAACATCCATTAATTCAAAATTATTTTAAGAGTGCTCGTGCTAAAGAGCGTGAACGCGAACATTTGCAGGGGGCTCAGGGTGGAAACTAAAGTTAATTATACAGTGGTTGGATTGTTCGTTATTTTATTAGGCACGACGTTTTTTTTGATTTTCTTTTGGTTAGCCGCGCTCCGGCATGACAAAGTTTATAAAACCTATTTAGTTTTTGTGAAGGAAAATGTGGCGGGTTTGAGTATTCAAAGCCAGGTGCGTTTTAATGGTGTGCCAGTTGGGTTTGTGAAAAATATTGAAATTGATCTGCGCAATCCGTTATTAGTGAAATTAACGCTACGCATTGAAGAAGATACACCGATTACAACGAGCACGGTGGCTGAATTGCAATTTCAAGGTATCACGGGGGTGATGTATGTTGGTTTGAAATCAACGACGCAAGATTCACCATTGCTGGTGCCAAGGCCTGGGCAAAAGTATCCCATTATTCCAGCGCAACCGTCGTTGATTGTGCAGCTCAGTGAAGTGTTGCCAGAGTTGACTAAGAATGTGCAAAAGATCGGAAAAAAAGTCGATAAATTATTTGATGAGAAAAATTTAGAAGCCATTCAAGAGACGTTGCAAAACGTGCAAAAATTTACTCGGACCTTATCTAAAAATTCTAAGCAGCTGGATGAGAGTATTCAGTCTTTGCATGTGACTTTAAATAATACGGCTAAGGCGAGTAAAGATTTGCCGGCGACAATTGTGCGTTTAAAAGATGCGTTGGGGAATGTGAAAACTGCATCTAAAGATGTGAGTTCTGCGGCCATTAGTGTGAAAAATGCGGCGAACTCGGGGCAGGCGGCTGTGAATTCTTTATCGCAACAATTAATGCCTGAGCTGCATCAAACGTTAATGCGTTTTAATGGTGTTGCTGGAAATTTACAGCACCTTAGTGCGGAATTGCAACGTAATCCAGCAGCGCTGATTCGTGGTAAACAACCTGCAGCACTTGGACCGGGAGAACAGTAGTCGTGAAAAATTTGATGGTAATTTGTCTTGCTTTACTGGTTGCTGGTTGTGGGCCTGTTAAAACGCCGCCGGTTTCAACCTATACGATCACGACGCTGCAAGATTCTTTTAATCCACGTCGCGTGAAGTCGCATCAGACTTTATTAGTGAATACGCCCGTTGCCAGTCCAGGTTATGCTTCTTCTAATATGATTTATATTATGGTGCCTTTTCGTCTGCGTTCTTTTGCCAATCATCGTTGGGTAGCGCCGCCATCGCAAATGCTATTGCCTATTATTGCGCAGCGCATCCGCAGCACTGGTTTTTTTAAAGCGGTGGTGACGCCACCTTTTTCCGGCATCACTAACTACCGTTTGGAAACAAATCTTATTAAGCTGCAGCAAGAATTTATTGATCCTATGTCTCATGTCCGTTTAGTGATGCAGGCGACTTTAATTAATTCAACCACCAACCGTGTTGTGGCTAGTCGGCGTTTTCAAGTCTATTTAAAAGCTCAAGCGAATAATCCATATTCTGGTGTTCTTGCGATCAATCGCGCTGCGACAATTATGGCGGCTAAGTTGTCGAATTTTGTGCTGCGCGGGGTTGGGCGGCTTAAAAAATAGAATCTAATCATACACTTAAGAATTTTTTGACCATTTTAAGTTGACAGCTTAAAATGGTCATATGTTTATTCAACGTGATATTAGTCCTCTGCTACTGGATTGTGCTAGCCCAGTTCAGTTGGTGATTGGGCCGCGCCAGTGTGGTAAGAGCACTTTGTTGTCGTATATTGCTGGGCCTGATCTTACTGAAGTTACTTTCGATGATTTGCGCATGAGAGAGTTGGCGAATAAAGATCCGATGCTTTTTTTGGAGCAGTTTATTACGCCTCTGCTGCTGGATGAATCTCAATACGCACCTAATATATTTCCAGAAATAAAAAAACGAGTGGATCAGCTGAAAAGAAATCGCTTAACAACTGGTGAGCCATTGAAAACGCTGTATTGGAT
>CAYXLV010000201.1:0-4307 GCA_964465995.1 uncultured Coxiellaceae bacterium
TGCATATACGACCCGCCGTTATCAAAAACGCAACGGTGTCTACCAAATGAAATCAAAGTTTAATATTTCCAGTAAAGATCAAGCGCAAAAAATTATTGATGCGCTGACCAAGTGGACGGCCGAGTCTGAATAAATTATCGAATAACAACATACACTGCACCCGTGCCGCCATCGTTGGGTGGCGCGGAGTGAAAGGCAACGACATAGTGTTGTTGGCGCAGCGATTGATTCACAATATTTTTTAAAACGGGTTTGTCAGCAGAGCGATGACCTTTGCCGTGGACTATGCAGGCAAAACGCTGATGTTGTTGGTGGCAATTTTCAATAAAGCGTTCGATAGCCGCGCAAGCTTCATCCGCTAGCATGCGGTGTAAATCGAGTCTTGCAGTAATATTAATTTTTCCAGTGCGTAATTTTTGTAGCAATTTGTGTTGCAAGCCGGGGCGATGAAAATATAACACCGTGTCGCCTGCGACCCATTGTTCGTCAGCGAGATAGTCTAAGCTGGAGACATAAAAATTTTGGCTGGGTGATGGTTCTGGGTCGTGGTGGTGCTGTGGTTTTGGGTGCGCTAATTTTTTTTGATGGTGATGTTTGTTTTGTTCAATGGGTGCCACATTGCCCATGGCTTCACGGAATTCGGATTTCTCAGCATCATCGATTAGGTCTTTCTTACTCATTGTTTCAAACTAGCTAAAATTTGCTAAAATGGCAATTTTTTTACTGGGGCCGCATGACAGCATCCACACCACAAACCATTGATCATTGGCTGCATTGGATCGAACAACAATTGCAAGCCGCCGATCTTTTTTATGGGCATGGCATGGATAATGCGTGGGATGAAGCTGTACAGTTAGTACTCTTTGTTATGGACTTACCCATTGATAGCGGTGAGGAAATTTTAACCAACACCGTCAACCCATCCCAAGCTCAGCACATTCAA
Organism: uncultured Coxiellaceae bacterium; assembly: GCA_964465995.1. Taxonomy (GTDB): domain Bacteria; phylum Pseudomonadota; class Gammaproteobacteria; order Coxiellales; family Coxiellaceae; genus CAYXLV01. The sequence goes on from CAYXLV010000201.1 coordinate 944, forward strand.
GATCTTGTCAAACAGCGCACCCAACAACGTATTCCCTTAGCTTATTTAACTCAAACCGCTTGGTTTGTTGGTATGCCTTTTTATGTGGATGAACGCGTCTTAATTCCGCGCTCACCGTTTGGTGAATGGATTGAGCGACAGTTTCAGCCTTGGATTGAAGCAGCACAAGTGCAACAGATTTTAGAAATTGGCACCGGTAGCGCTTGTATGGCGATTGCCGCTGCATTGGCTTTTCCAACAGCGCAGGTTGATGCGGTGGATATTAGTGAGCAAGCCTTGGCGGTTGCCAAGATTAATGTCGATCGCTACCAGTTAGCTGAGCGAGTCAATTTGTTGCAATCCGATTGTTTCAGCGCCGTGCCGTCGCGGCAGTACGATATCATCATGGCCAATCCGCCGTATGTCGGCGCTGCGGAGATGGCGGGTTTACCCGCTGAGTATCGGCATGAGCCAAACGGTGCACTTCAGGCTGCTGATGATGGTTTAGCCATCGCGATTCGGATCTTGCGCGAGGCGCATCGCTATTTGACCCCGCATGGTATACTCCTGCTCGAAGTCGGCAATAGCGATATGCTGTTGGCCAAGCGCTTCCCAGAAGTGCCATTTATATGGCTTGAACAAGCTTTCGGTGGGCATGGTTTATTGCTGCTGACGGCTGATTTATTAGCCCAATATCAATCGTTTTTTTAAGAGGGATGCATGTCAGGAAATAGTTTTGGTCAATTATTTGTGGTCACCACTTGCGGGGAAAGTCATGGGCCTGCGTTAATGGCGATTGTGGATGGTTGTCCGCCTGGTTTGGCATTGAGTGAAGCGGATATTCAACCTGATATTGAGCGCCGTCGTACGGGCACTTCGCGTTTTACGTCGCAGCGCAATGAACCGGATCAGGTGCGTATTTTATCTGGCGTCTTTGAAGGTAAAACCACTGGCACGCCAATTGGCTTGCTTATTGAAAATACCGATCAACGACCACGCGATTATTCAAAAATTAAAGCGCTATTTCGACCAGGACATGCTGATTACACCTATCAAAAAAAATATGGTTTACGCGATTATCGCGGTGGTGGCCGTTCTTCAGCACGTGAAACGGTTATGCGCGTTGCTGCCGCAGCGATTGCCAAAAAATATTTAAAAGAAAAATTAGGGCTGACCATTCGCGGTTATGTGGCTGCGATTGGTGATATCACGCCGGACACACTCGACTGGGAGCAGGTGGCTCAAAATCCTTTCTTTTTTCCGGACTCAGCTAAAGTGGCAGAGCTTGAAGCTTTTATTCAACAACTACGCAAAGACGGTGACTCGATTGGTGCGCGGGTGAATGTGCATGCCAGTGGTGTGCCGGTAGGTTTGGGTGAGCCGGTGTTTAATAAACTTGACGCGGATATTGCTCATGCAATGATGGGCATTAATGCGGTGAAAGGTGTGGAAATTGGTTCGGGGTTTAGCGTGGTTACGCAACGTGGTACGCAACATCGTGATGAAATGAATCCGCAGGGTTTTTTAAGTAATCATGCTGGTGGTACGTTGGGTGGTTTATCAAGTGGCGAAGACTTGCTGGTGAGTATGGCGTTTAAACCAACGTCGAGTATTACCACGGTTGGTCAAACGGTCGATCAGCATGGTGATGCCGCGGCGATTAAAACCACTGGGCGGCATGATCCTTGTGTGGGGATTCGTGCAGTGCCAATTGCCGAAGCGATGTTAGCTTTAGTATTAATGGATCATTATTTGCGTGATCGTGCGCAAAATAGCGAGGTAAAAAGATAATTCATGAAAGAAGATAAATTCAATGTTGCCATTGTGGGTGCCACCGGTGTGGTGGGTGAGGTGTTTTTAGAAGTCTTAAAAGAAAGAAACTTTCCAATTGATCGTTTGTTTTTATTAGCCAGTGAGCGTTCCGCCGGCGCGCGATTACCGTTTGGTGATACTTATATCAAAGTCGAAGATTTGGCTAAGTTTGATTTTAGTCAGGTACAAATTGCTTTTTTCTCAGCTGGCGCTGCTATCTCAGAAAAATATGCACCTATTGCCGCTGATGCTGGTTGTATTGTGATTGATAACACGTCGCAATTTCGGTATGACCCAGAGATTCCGTTGGTGGTGCCGGAAGTCAATCCTTATGCTTTGGAGCGTTATCGTGAGCGCAATATTATTGCTAATCCAAATTGTTCAACGATTCAAATGGTGGTGGTATTAAGTCCGATTCATAATCAAGCGGGTATTACCCGAGTAAATGTAGCGACGTATCAATCGGTGTCTGGCGCAGGTAAAGAAGCGATTGAAGAGCTGGCGCGGCAGACCGCTGAGTTGCTAAACGGCCAGGATGTTTCGCTAGATGCTTTTCCAAAACAAATTGCTTTTAATGCATTACCTCAGATCGATAAGTTTGAAGATAACGGTTATACCCGTGAAGAAATGAAAATGGTGTGGGAAACGCAAAAGATATTGGGTGATGAAAACATCTTGGTCAATCCTACCGCCGTGCGTGTGCCGGTTTTTTACGGCCATTCGGAAGCGGTGCATATTGAAACCGAGCAGCCCATCAGTCCTGAAGCGGTGAAATTATTATTGCAAGAAACGCCCGGTATCGTGGTAATGGATGGTGAAGACTATCCCACTGCGGTCACCCATGCGGCAAGTCATGATGAGGTGTTTGTTGGGCGCATTCGCCAAGACTTATCGCATCCGCATGGTTTAAATCTTTGGATTGTGGCTGACAACGTGCGCAAGGGTGCGGCGTTAAATGCGGTGCAAATTGCCGAGCTATTAATTCATCAGGATTATTTTTTACATTAAACGATAGGTGTTGTGATGTTAGGTTTAGCGCAGAAAAAAATTATCCTTGGTGTGACCGGTGGGATTGCGGCTTATAAAAGCGCAGAGCTTGTGCGGCGTTTGCGTGATCAAGGCGCGATTGTGAAAGTGGTGATGACCCAAAGCGCATCTGAATTTATTACGCCGCTGACATTACAAGCCGTTTCGAATAATACGGTTTACCAGGATTTATTTGCCGATTCGATGGTGCATATCGAATTAGCGCGTTGGGCGGATATGGTGGTGATTGCACCCGCCAGTGCCAATTTTATGGCGCGCCTGGCGCATGGTTTGGCGGATGATTTGTTAACCACCTTATGCTTAGCGACCACGGCACCGATTTATTGCGCCGCGGCAATGAATCAACAAATGTGGCAAAACTCATTAACAAAAACCAATATCCAGCACTTGCAACAACATGGTGTGACGATCTTGGGGCCAGGTGTTGGTGAGCAAGCATGTGGTGAAAATGGGCCGGGTCGGATGTTAGATGTAACGGATATTGTTGCAGCACTAGTCGAGACCACCGTACAGCATACCTATATAT
>CAYXLV010000202.1:0-4272 GCA_964465995.1 uncultured Coxiellaceae bacterium
ATGTTAAACGGCCGCGCAGCACGATGCGTTTTTGCAGCGTTTTTGTGGTGAACGGTGTCTCAATAGTGAGCAATAACTCATCATCGGGCGCATCCACCTGGTGCCAATAGTTAGTTAAACCTTGGAGGCGAATGGTAACAAGATTTTTTGCAGGAATATGCTGGGTGGGCTGCAAATGTTCGAACGTGCTTGGGCTTAGCAATTGCTGCAGCAAATAACCTTTAGTGGCTTGATCATCAATCGCAATCTGCCAAGCTGAATTTTCTAATAATTGGCGCAATTGCAGCGAAGCCGTGAGTTTTTCTGTGCTAACAATATAGCTATCAATCGTTGTTGCAATTTTCTCGGTGATCATTGCCAGCGTTTGTGGATCTTGGCTAGCCAACTTGAGCTCTATATAAGGGAAGCAAACCCGATAGCCAATTTGATAATCATCCGCATTGGCATACTGGTCAATTTGCTTGGCCAAATTACCTTCACCAATGCCATGCAGCAACCAAGAACGGCGGTGTATGGTTTGCGCTAAATTGAGCTCAATTAGTTTCGGGATAACAGTGTCATCGAGCAAAGTGTTAAATTCACGCGGTGGTCCTGGCAGCATAAAAATCGGCTTATTTTCAAAAAAAACACAGCATGCCGCTGCGGTGCCGTTAGGATTCGGAATAATCTCTGCTTTTTCTGGAAATAAACATTGCTGGCGATTATTGTCCGGTACGTTATAACCAAGTGCGGTTAAGCGCGTCACAATCTGCTGCCAACAGGTTTCATCAAACTCCAACGACTGATTAAGCGCTGCCGCTAACGCAAAGCGCGTGCGATCATCGGAAGTTGGGCCAAGTCCGCCGATGGTAATCAGCGCGGCGTGATCTTGCAGTAAGTAGGTGATAGCAGCAGTAATTTTGGCTTCATCATCGGGCACGGTCATATGCGTGCCGACTTGGAGATTATGATGGGTGAGCTGCAACGCCGCATATTGCCCGTTGCTATTCACAATATCACCGTTAGTGACTTCATCACCGGTGGCAAGTAGGGCAATAGGGTGGGTGGTTTGTTTTATTTTGGCCATTCCTTCTCGAGATATTGTTGTTTATTGTCCACATCAGCCCACTCATCGGCATCTTCTGGCGCATCTTTGCGCGCGGTAATCATCGGCCACGATTGGGAGAGTTCGGCGTTTAATTGGGTATATTCTTGTTTATCGTCGGGGAGGTCGTCTTCGGCAAAAATGGCATCAACTGGGCATTCTGGAACGCATAAATTGCAATCAATGCATTCGTCGGGATCAATCACTAACATATTCGGTCCTTCGCGGAAGCAATCAACCGGGCAGACCTCAACGCAGTCAGTATATTTACAGCGAATACAGTTATCGATGACCACGAATGTCATGAATGAAGCTCCTTGTGATAAATGAAGGCTGATTATAGTGGAACTTCCCCATTTAATAAATGCCGGCAAGCCCTATATTAATAGCCAAAAATGTGTAAAATAGCGCCATCAAAATAGTGAGGTGCCAATGGTAACAGCAGAACAGATTGAGAATTGGATCAAAGCAGAACTTCCCAATAGCCAAGTCACCGTCCAAGGTGATGACGGCCGCCACTTCAACGCCTTAGTGATTAGCCAAGCCTTCGACGGCAAAAATACCATTCAAAGACATCGCCTGGTGTATGCGGCTCTCGGTGAGCGCATGCAATCCGACATTCACGCGTTATCCTTACGCACCCTAACTGAACAAGAAGCCCGATAGGAGTAAGCAATGAGCATCAATGACACCATTCAAGACATGATTACTAATAATAAAGTTGTTCTTTTTATGAAAGGCACGGCGCAATTTCCACAATGTGGTTTCTCGGGTCGTGCAGTACATATTTTAAAAGAATGCGGAGTAACGGATTTTTTAAGTGTCAACGTATTAGAAGATCCAGACATTCGGCAAGGGATTAAAGATTTTTCAAACTGGCCGACGATTCCACAGTTATATGTTAACGGTGAGTTTGTTGGCGGCAGCGACATTATGACTGAGATGTTTGAAAAAGGTGAGCTGCAAAAAATCTTTTAACGCAGCATGACATTAAAATGTAAAAATATCTTTTTTGGGCTTGCTGTCGAGGGATGGATTATCACGCAGTTGATAGATGCGCTGGTACTTTTTTATTTCGGCTTGTTGGGATTTGGATTTAGGATGGGTGCGGTTAAAGTCGGCTAAACGTTGATCGATTTCGCTAATGTAATTTTTGTTCACTTTCGAGCGTTGCATGTAGAGGTCCTTTGAAGTTTGCGTTAGTATACCCCCGATATTGTAAAACCAAAAGAACCATTTGACCATGGCCGATCAACGCTTACAGCTTGCTAATGATTTTAGCTTCCAAGAATTACTCACTCCCACTGGATTAGCCCGTTTAGATGCGGTTTTTTTGGATTATTTGCAAGCCAATGATCAAGTATTATTTGACCAGCTACTGATTTACCGACAACACCAATGCGATGTTGCTAAAGCCATCAGTGATTTATTAATTGCCATTGGTCCTCTCTTAGAGCGCTTTTTAGCAGAGCTTTTTGATATTGATGAAGCCGTCGCTAAACTACAAGCCCAAACACTCAGCCACAACCCCGTCTTAGCCTTCAAACAATATTTCGTATCCCGCCAAGCCCGCCGCGCTTTAAGCAAAAAAACTGGCCAAGTTGATTTTGCGGCACTCGATCAATGGCTAGAGCAGCAATTAGAAAAACATCACTGCAACTCAGCTGATCGAGAATTAGCAGTGGCCACATTAGCGCAAATTTTTTTGGATCAAGTTGAAACTCATCAAGCTGCTATTTTGCAATTAACTGATTGGTGTGTTGCCGCATTAACGACACCCGCAGGTCAGCAAGCCGTGCAACACTGGCAAAGCTTTCGGTTACCGCAAAAATTAAATTATGCCAATTTAGTGAATGTTGAACCGGTGGCGGATGATCCTTATGGTCGCTTACAAGCACCACCAGCATTGCACCGCCAGCGTGATGGTTTTCATTTAACTGATCCACGAATGAGTGCGCGCGATGTGCAAGGCGAAATTCACTATTGTGTTTATTGTCATAAAACCGAAGGTGATTTTTGTTCCAAGGGTTTTCCGGTTAAAAAAACTGATCCAAGCCAGGGTTTAAAAATCAATCCCGTCGGTGACACACTAACGGGCTGCCCGTTAGAAGAAAAAATATCAGAAATGCATGAGCTAAAAAAAGATGGCTATGCCATCGCGGCCTTAGCCATGATTATGGTCGACAATCCCATGTGTCCTGCAACCGGGCATCGTATTTGTAACGATTGCATGAAGGCGTGTATTTATCAAAAACAAGATCCGGTCAATATCCCTCAAATCGAAACGCGCGTTTTAACCGATGTATTAAGTTTACCGTGGGGTGTCGAGATTTATGATTTATTAACGCGCTGGAATCCATTGCGCCAAGAGCAATGGCTTGCCAAACCCTTTAATGGTTTAAAAGTATTAGTGATGGGAATGGGTCCTGCAGGTTTTACATTAGCGCATCATTTATTAATGGAAGGGTTTGCGGTCGTTGGTACCGACGGCTTGAAAATTGAACCCTTGCCTAACCAATTTATCGAGCAACCCATTTATGCTTATGATGATCTAAAAGAAGATTTAGCCAATCGCGTGATGGCTGGTTTTGGTGGTGTCGCTGAATACGGTATTACCGTGCGTTGGGATAAAAACTTTTTAAAATTAATTTATATCAGCTTAATGCGCCGCCAATACTTTCAAGTGTTTGGCAGTGTGCGCTTTGGTGGCACATTAACGGTAGAAGATGCTTGGCGATTAGGCTTTGATCACTTAGCGCTAGCAGTAGGCGCCGGTTTGCCGCGTGAATTACATATTCCGAATAGCTTGGCGCCCGGTATGCGTCAAGCTAACGATTTTTTAATGGCGCTGCAATTAACGGGTGCTGCTAAAAAATCCAGTTTAGCGAATTTACAAGTGCGCTTGCCTGCGGTGGTAATTGGTGGTGGTTTAACTGGTATTGATACAGCAACTGAAGTGCAAGCCTATTACATCGTCCAAATTGAAAAAATAGCCACGCGCTATCAACGTCTATGTCAGCATTTTGGTGAAGCATCGGTGCGTGAAAAGTTTACTGCGCATGAGTTGGTGATTCTCGATGAGTTTTTACAGCATGCGAGCTTAGTGCAAGCAGCACGCGACGCTGCAGCTGCAGAAAACCGGGAACCCGATTTACTGAAACTGATTCGTCAGTGGGGTGGAGTAACGA
>CAYXLV010000203.1:0-4267 GCA_964465995.1 uncultured Coxiellaceae bacterium
TTTATGCACCAGTGACCGGTCAAATTATTGAAATTAACGATGTCTTATCATCAACACCAGAAACGATTAACCAAGATCCTTATGGAGCAGGTTGGATCTTTAAAGTCAAATTGGTGAATGCCGATGAGTTGAATAACCTAATGGATGCTGATACTTACGCTGGAACAATAGAGGAATAATCCATGCCATTTATCCCGCACACGCCTGATGAAATTGAAGCGATGTTAGCCACAATTAAAGCCAAATCGCTCGATGATCTTTTCGATGAAATTCCCAGTTCACTCCCCAAAGCACAATTAAATCATATCGACGAAGGTTTAAACGAACTGCAAATCACGCGTTTAATGAGTGAGCGTGCACCCAATTTAGAAATGGGTGGTTGTTTTATTGGTGCAGGCGCTTATGAGCATCATATTCCAGCGGCAGTGTGGGATATTACCGGTCGGGGTGAATTTTACACGGCGTATACACCTTACCAAGCCGAAGCCAGCCAAGGTTCTTTGCAATTAATTTACGAATACCAAAGCATGATGGCGCACTTGATGGGAGTGCAAGTGTCGAATGCATCGATGTATGACGGTGCCACGGCATTAGTGGAAGCGGTGTTAATGGCAGTGCGAATTAAACGTGGTAAAGCCAAGCGTGTGTTGGTGCCACAAACTATTCATCCAGCTTATCGCGAAGTATTAAATACAGTGTTAAAGCATCAATCGATAGAGATTGAAGATTTACCTTACTGCCCTGTGCAAGGTGCGATCTTAATGGAAGCGCTGGAACGTGTGAGTGGTGATGGCTTAGCGGCTGTTGTTATTGCGCAACCGAATTTTTTTGGAACCTTAGAAGAAGTTGATCAAATTACTAATATGGCACATGAATTAGGTGCCTTAGTGATTGGTGTGGTGAATCCTATCGCGATGGCATTATTAAAACCGCCAGGTCAATGGGGTGACAAAGGTGCGGATATTGTTTGCGGTGAAGGCCAACCCTTGGGTGTGCCGTTGGCAGCCGGTGGTCCTTATTTTGGCTTTATGTGTTGCAATAAAAATAATGTTCGTCAAATTCCAGGACGTATCGTCGGTCGCACGACGGATGAGCAAGGACGTGTGGGTTACACCTTAACGTTACAAGCACGTGAACAACATATTCGCCGTGGAAAAGCGACCTCCAATATTTGTACCAACCAAGGGTTGATGGTAACAGCGGCGTCTATTTATTTAAGCCTGATGGGCGCGCAAGGTTTGCGTAATGTTGCAGCGGCTTGTTATCAAAATGCGCGCGTTTTAAAGGAGCGTTTGCAAGCAATAGAAAATGTGGATTTGCTGTTTCACGGCCCTACTTTTCATGAGTTTACTTTGCGAACTAAAAAAGACGTTGCTATGGTTTTAGCCGAGCTTAATCAACATGGTATACAAGGCGGCTTAAATTTAAAAAATTATTATCCAGAATTAGGCAATTGTTTATTGGTTTGTGCCACTGAGACAAAAACATTGCAAGACCTTGAGCGCTATCAACAACTGCTCGCCAAAATTGCTAGTTAACGGTTTAGAAGAGGAATTGAGTTATGCTTTCATATGAAAAATCAAAAGCGCAACGTACTGCTGGCTCGCAACAAATATTGGGTGAGTTTGACTTAAGTGATATTCCAGCCGCATTGCTTCGTACCGAAGCGCCGCTTTTACCAGAGTTATCAGAGTTGCAAGTCGTTCGTCATTACACGCAACTTTCGCAGAAAAATTTTTGTATCGATACGAATTTTTACCCGCTGGGTTCTTGCACGATGAAATACAATCCAAGAGCCGCGCACAAATTAGCATCACTGCCAGGATTTTTAAATTTTCATCCGTATGGCGATGCAGCGCATGGGCAAGGCATTTTAAAAAGCTTATATGAACTGCAAGAAATCCTAAAAGAGGTTACTGGCATGGCAGGGGTTTCTTTAGCACCGATGGCGGGTGCGCAAGGTGAATTTGCGGGTGTCTCGATGATTGCTGCTTATCATCATGCGCGTGGTGATTATCAGCGTTTGGAAATGTTGGTGCCAGATGCAGCGCACGGTACAAATCCTGCATCTGCAGTGAAGTGTGGCTTTACGGTGAAAGAAGTGCCGACAACACCAGAAGGGGATGTTGATTTAAATGCGTTAGAGCAAATGGTCAGTGATAAAACGGCAGGCATCATGTTAACCAACCCATCAACGTTGGGTGTCTTTGAGCGTAAGATTCAAAATATCGCTGATATTATGCACAAAGCAGGTGGTTTGTTGTATTACGATGGTGCAAATTTAAACGCTATTTTAGGACAGTTTCGTCCAGGCGATATGGGTTTTGATGTAATTCATATGAACTTGCATAAAACCTTCGCAACCCCGCACGGTGGTGGCGGCCCAGGTTCCGGACCGGTTGCTGCCGGTGAGCGTTTAAAAGCGTTTTTACCGATACCGATGGTTGGCAAAGAAGATGAGCACTACCGTTGGTTAACTAAAAATGATCGTCCGCAAAGTATTGGGCGTTTGTCTTGCTTTAATGGCAATGTTGGTGTGTTAATGCGTGCATTTATTTATGCCAAGATGTTAGGTAAAACCGGCTTAAAACGTGTGTCGACATTTGCGTCATTAAATGCGAATTATCTAATGCAGCGTTTAAGCGATATTGGTTATACCCTTGCCTTTCCACAACGTCGTGCGTCGCATGAATTTATTGTGACTTTAAAACCGCTAACCAAAGCAACAGGCATTACGGCATTGGATGTAGCCAAGCGATTGTTGGATTACAACATTCATGCACCAACAATTTATTTTCCATTATTAATTCCAGAATGTTTATTAATTGAGCCGACAGAAACCGAAACCAAAAATCAAATGGATCGTTTTGTTGATGTGATGGCAAAAATTTTACAAGAGATTAAAGAAGATCCTGACAAAGTCCGTAATGCGCCGCATCACTGTCCAGTCGGTCGACTGGACGAAGTGAAAGCAGCGCGTGCATTAGATTTGGTTTGGGAACCCGGTTATCATTCTGCTGAAGAAACAGCTGTGTAATGAGCGTAACTGGGCATGTTTTGTGGCGATAATGCTAATACACCCAATTCATCCCAAGTAAAAGCTTTGGAGGTGGTTTGTCCGTCACAGCTCAAGTTGGCCATCATGCCATCGTGAATAAATTCTAAGCTGAGTGTCAGCTCTTTATTGTGCACAATCGAGGAACCGCTGAAGGCGATACCGGCATCGATACCTAAACGAAAGGTTTTGTGATCTGGGTTTGAATTCACCGCTTGGGTTGGTAATTCAATTAATCCAATAATCGCTTTGGTGTCTAATTCAGTACCGTGTTGTTCTCTATATTCATTGGCATAGTCTGGGCCTAAGTGATAGATCGGACTAATGTTCATTTTTATAGCACCACTCATTTCGCAGTCTTGCACTTTGACACAATAACTGTGCGTCGCAATAAAAGGACTGACGCGATTTTGTACTCTGCTAATGGCATTAAATAAGCCAAATAGCGTTCCTTCATCATCAAATGTGCTTAAAGCTTTTTCAATTGTATTTTTAATAATCTGAGTGGTGATCACGGATGGATCTTTGTGACGTATGCTAGTTTTTGAATCAATTGGTTTTAATAGACGCCAAGCTAAAATGGGTTGCTTATCGTCATTTTTAAAATCGATTAAATTGGTATTCCAATGGTTGAGGTATTTAAAGTAAAGCATAATAATCTTCCTAATTCATAGTGGCTTAAGGGGCGTAACTATACTCCCCGAATATTAAGCGAATCTTAAGAGACTGCATTTTTTGCGTAGGAGATTTGCCTAAATTAATGTAGGAGGTTTGACTAGGTGTGAACAATTTTAAAACAATTTTAATAACGGGCGCGAGTAGTGGCTTAGGTGCAGCGCTTGCGATAGCGTATGCCGCGCCCGGTGTGCAATTGCTATTAATGGCGAGAAATAAAGTGCGATTGGATATTATTGCCAAGCAATGCCAAGCAAAAGGTGCTGAGGTAAAGCAAGCGATTATTGATGTGATTGATGCTTCAGCAATGCATGAATGGATTACCAATAATGAACAGCAACGTGCCATTGATTTGGTCATTGCGAATGCAGGTATTTCAAACGCGGGTGCAACTTTATCTTACGATGCGAATCAAACAATTTTTGATATTAATTTACAAGGTGTATTAAACACGATTCATCCCATTTTACCTTTTATGCAAAAACGACGTGCGGGTCATATCGCATTGATGAGTTCGCTGGCGGGATTTCGTGGTAT
>CAYXLV010000204.1:0-4200 GCA_964465995.1 uncultured Coxiellaceae bacterium
AAGTTGCCGCTTCTCGACGCCTAAGCCCTGTAAACAATAAAAATAATAAATAATCACGCAGAGTTTCATTCGATAACAAGCAAACAGCCTCATACCAGGGCTTAAGCTCATGTGATTTAATAAAGTTTTGACGACGCTCCACTCTATACCAAGCACGTGATTGAGATAATCTGTTAACGGGGTTAACTGGGATTAGAGAGCCTCCCTGGCTATCCTCATATTGTGAAATAGCAAAATTAAACAACGCACGAAGAACGCGCATAGATAAATTCGCGCGTGCTTTGCTTCTCTCGCCCAGCTTTGCATGGCGCCTGGCTATCATATCTTTTGTAATATCAACTAGTGCTTTATTTTGCCAATCTGCAAAAGATTCGCGCATCACACGCTCATAATCAAAAATCGTTGTCGACTTTAAGGATTTTCTCGCTTTTAGGTAATCAGCAAACACTTCTTTTAGGGTGATGGACTTGGCTCTAGTTGCTTTGCGTTTGGCGACCACGTCAATACCAGCCGCAATTTGTCCAAGCATCTTCTTAGCCTCTCGGCGAGCCTGCTCTACGGTCAATTTACCATACCGACCTAGGGTGACTCGCCGTACACGATTACCTATAGAAGTTTCGATAATAAAGCTTTTAACACCACGAGCAGTAACACGCAGTGCGAAACCCTTAAGCTGATCATCACGGTAAAACACCTGATCCTTATCAATAGGTGCACCTGCCTTATCAACAAATGACTTGGTTAATTTCATCCTGGTTTCCATGTAGAATCTATGTAGAAATACTGTATAGTATTCTGTAGAAGTTAATCGAACCCATTCTATCCATCAATGCATTGAATGTAAAGGGAATTAGTAGAACATAGGGGTGTGTAGAATTTAATTGAAGTATGAATTTTAGTACTCATAATCCCTTGGTCCAAGGTTCAAGTCCTTGTGGGCCCACCAGTTTTTCAAGGGGTTACGTGATTCAGCGATTTTGAGATTTTTTCGGTGCTACCGTGGTGCTACCAAAATAATTAAACAGGCTCAGTATAAGGGACCGACAAGCATGACTGAATTATGGACAATAATTTCAAGTACCTCTTTAACCTTCCTCTTGGTACTAGCCGCTCTCTGGTTTGCGCGAAAGCTGATTGCAAGCTTTATAAGCAACATCATCGGGCATAAATATGACAAAAAACTAGAAGAGTTTAAATTAAAAATTAAACACAATGATGAAAATATCTCTTTCATCAGAAATACCGTAAAACCATTTATCACACCCAATCATAATGCCTTAACTGCCAACCGACTAAGATCTATTGAAAATTTATGGTGTAGCTTCGTAGAGATTCAACAATGGAGTTCCTGGCCTATAAAACTTTTGGAGTCGATGGATAACTCCCAAATTCGAAGGCAGTCAGATAACATCACTAAAAGCATAGATATAAATAACATAAAAGAAAAGAGCTTCTACGCAGTTAAACAATTAGAACCTTGGCTATCCTATAAAGTATGGGCTCTATATTCAGCGTATGATTCTATCGTGCTTTACGCGATAGCCAAAATTCTCACTACAGCAAGTGGACTCGAACCAAAAATTCTTCTAAAAGATGAAAGAATTATAGAGCTAATCAATGCTATATTTCCAGAACACCAAATAGAATCAATCAATAATTCATCAATACCAGTTTATTTAAAAGACCTTGAACTCAGACTAGTATCTGAATTAAAAAATGAAATTAAGAATATTGAAAGCATCCGAGAGGAGGATGTTAACAAGCAATAAGCGCTATCAAAGCTGCCGAAGCACTTAATGAAGCAATACACAATACACTATGAAAAAAATAATGCCTGACCTGCTCTTCGAGCAAATGCATAATAATATTTGACTTAATTGTGAGCCTACTATCTAACCTCATCTGAAATATTAAATAACAAAATTTTGCTACCACCCGGTCAAACCCTACTAAGATCACAAGCTTCAATCTACCCACCCCAGCCCCCGTTTCCTGACCTCGATTTCTAAACACCTATCAAGGTCATTGTGAAAGCGTGGTCAGGAAAATTTTGCTCCTTTTATCCCCCTTTTTTTTAGGTTTGCTTTAGAGGCAACAACTATGCTGACATGGGGGACGCATGAGTTGCTGCAATATATCGATCAAACCTCTCTCTATTCTCCAGCTGATCAATAGATGTATAGTTCAAATAAGGTTTATTTGATTACATAGCCATAAGATCAGTAAGCAAGCGAGAAGACATCCTCGACACTGTTATAGCTCTGCATCAAACTGAAGATTACTGCGCTAGTGAAGGGGCCGCATTTAAAGTACACTTTAAAAAAGCATGATGGCTTTGTGGCGCTGACACCGAACCATTTCAGACGCGCTTATCAATCAGTGATTGATAGCATTACGCACCGACAAGTCGAATCCATCACTGGCAACACTTTTGACAAAGTTCTAACGATGGCCATGAATGGGGAAAAACAGCAGGATATTGCTGATGAGCTCAATATTCATAAGTCGAATGTCAGCCAGCATGTGCAACGTGCTCGTGCAGAGAGAAAGTTGCGTAGCTGCGTTGCCTGAGGAGTGCAACTGCGCAACTTTTTTAGAATGTCCTAGTTTCTTGGAAAATGGAGGCTCTAATGTCAACGATGTTTATTGTTGGAAATGGAATTGGAATGGCTATAGATCCAGTGCAGTTTTCATTAAAACAATATCTAGAGGATGGATGGGATAGGTTAGATAATAATACGAAAAAATTTGTTAGGAACATTACAGGGAAAGAAGACGGCCCAAAGACTGAAGATGATTTGCGTCATGTTCAACGAGCTTGTTTGTATTTGATATCAATAGGTGATAGAAGGGAAATAGTTAATAAAATTGAAAGTTACCTTGCTGGTGTTGCTTTGCAATTCTTTAATGCTAATTCAAATATTATTTTGAATACTAAACTTGTTAAAAGTTTATGTATCCATCTTCGTCAAAATAAAGGATCTAGTGTCGCCACCTTGAATTATGACAAGCTACTGTATGGAGCTCTTGATAATGAAAACATTTTTAGTAAATATATTTTGGTAGATGGTTTTTTAAAAAATGGAAATGAACTTCCTATATTTAATCCTGAATCATGCAGCGATAAAAATAAAGAAGCTGGATGGTTTATGCATTTACATGGAACGCCTCTCTATAGAGGCATTGACAGTGGGGTAGTGCAAAAAAGATCTATACAGGAAATTGAAGCTGGCACAGATACTATTGAGTCAAATGATACGTTGGATGCATTTGTTAGGCATCATTTAGTGCTGACATTTTCCTATTTTAAGAAGGGTGTAATTGATCAAAGCAATGTGTTGAAGCGATATTGGGATGAGTTTGAAAATAGAGTAAAAAATAGCACAGCCATTTATTGTCTTGGATATAGCGGCCATGATCCTCATGTTAATGAGTTAATCCGAAACTCTCTAAATGAAAATGACAAACAAGTGGCGGTATTAGAATGGGATTTTGGTCAGCCAGATTGGTATAGTCAAGAATATCGTCGCCTATTTTGGCAGTCAAAATTTAATTACAAGAACATAGTGCTCCATTCTGTCACAAACATAAACGAAATAAATATTAGTCATTTATTAGTTAACAATGGAGAACAAAATGAATAGAGGAATATTTAAAAAAGTAGTTGCCCCAATGCTGCTTTTGTTTAGTTTATCATTTGCATACGGGAAAACTGCTCAACTAAAAAATAAACAGGTTTTGATCTATAAAAGCCCATCAATTACATATGAAATAAAACAAATGCAAGGTGGTAATGTTAATCTTATAGTAAAACAGAATGGTAAAATTACAGCTAATATTAAC
The DNA here is from genome assembly GCA_964465995.1 of uncultured Coxiellaceae bacterium. Taxonomy (GTDB): domain Bacteria; phylum Pseudomonadota; class Gammaproteobacteria; order Coxiellales; family Coxiellaceae; genus CAYXLV01. Next base: position 3,844 of record CAYXLV010000204.1, read on the forward strand.
CAGCGCACTATGACGTCATTATCAGATAATTTGATTAAAATTGCCAAGCAGGTATGCTCCTATAAACTCCGACCAGACAGTGTAACAGTCTCACTACCGGTATTTTTGTCTGCTACTTGGAAGACTGAGAAGCTTTGCAAGTAGAGAAAAAATGATTTTCTTGGTGTTATTCCCGTGCAATCATGCCAAGAAACCCAAGGTATTTGAGTAAATTCTGTAGAATTCAATATAACCCTAACCACACTCAGGAATATCAATAGAATTAATTAGAAAAAAAGAGAATAAATTGATGTGGCGTTAATTGAATTAGTCTCGACTTAATCTGACACACTACTTGACGAAGTGAGAGTTTCCCGT
>CAYXLV010000205.1:0-4196 GCA_964465995.1 uncultured Coxiellaceae bacterium
CAATAAAGCATCTTTATTTTTCACCCAAGGCATTGGTCTTGAGCTTAAAAAAAATATTGATAAAGGCTTTCCTTGGCATCATGGTTCGCAAAGCTTTGGTTACATCCAACCTGGTGATCTAGCTTGCACACTATGGACGCCTTTAAATCCTATAAATAAAGATAAACAACGCGGGGGGATGGCGTATGTGCCTATCGAGAAAATTTCAGCTGAGTTTATGTTTAAGTATGTTAACGCAGCGCGCGTGCAATACATTCGTGATATGGTTAGTGCAAAAAAAATAATTACTATTGACGATATTTTAAACCTTGAGACCGGGATTCTAGCTTCACCAATGATGGAATTATTATTAGAACACTTTCAAATCGAAGATAATTTCGAGCTCGGTGATGCCTTACTGTTTAATAAATATGTTATTCATCGCAGCATTAAATTACTGGATGGACCACTTGAATCAAGAATGGCCTTTGTGATGCGTTTTGTAGATACTAATGCAACATATAATGCCCGAGGTGCAGATGATTTGGATTTTCCAAGAAGGGCACTCAACTACCAAGTTGGTACCACTTTTCATATTGATGTTTGCGATAAAGATGGTGATCTCATTAGCGAAAGCTCTTACTTCAATGAGCATAAAAAAAGAACTTTATTAAAGTAAGATAATTTCCTGCATCACAAAATTAGCCCACCATCAACATCGATATTCACGCCAGTAATATAACTTGCTTGCTCAGAAGCCAAATAAAGTGCTGTTGCTGCTATTTCATCAGCGCCGCCAGCGCGCTGCATTGGAATGATGCTGGTTTCTTTTTGCCATTGTTTTGGATTACCTTCCCACTTATCGCGATTGATATCAGTTTTTATATATCCCGGACTTATACAGTTAACCCTAATCGCATAAGGTGCTAATTCCTTTGCCATATGTTTTGTTGCATTCACTAGCGCTGATTTTGCAACTGAATAATGGAGTAAATTTGGAAAAACCCGATGCGCAGCAGATGAGGCAATATTAATGATCGCACCACCTTGCTGCTGTTGAATAAGCTGTTTAGCAAAAATCTTCGCTAGAAAAATTGGGGCTTTTAAATTAGTTTCTATAATACGGTCAAAATCTTTTTCCATGGTTTCCAAGAAAGGAACCCGACTGGTTATGCCAGCATTGTTAATTAAAATATCCACACTGCCAAATAAATGAATAGCACGCTCTATTAGTACTATGCGCGATTTTGAATCACTAACATCTGATCGAACAATATCCACTTCCTGCTCATTTGCATGCAGTAAAATTTCACGCTTTGCTTGCTCTGCACGCTCTTCATCACTGTGATAACTCAAAATAAGCTTGGCTTTATGCTTAGCAAACTCATGCGCCATCGCTAACCCAATGCCTCGGGTTCCACCAGTTATAATTACAACTTTATCTCGCATATCAAAAATTATAGGAAACCAGGACGCACCTGCTAATTGTCCCACCAGGCACCATAACCCATTGATTTCAATAGAGCTCAATCCTAGGTCGGTCTGGCTGCCTTCTCATTCAGCAAAATGCTGACCCCGTCTGAGCTTGCATCAAGCTTTTGCAATGCTAAAATCTCGCTACCAATTTAATGCCACCTTGGAAATTTTTTTGTAATGGACCTTATATAATGCGTAGCAACGAATCTCCACTCCAAACTTTAGAAGCGGCAATCGTCGATGGTGACAGTGAAAAAGTAAAAAATATATTACGTGACAACCGACTCGAACACGCAATGCCTGATTATAAACGCACTCAAGATGATTTGGGTTTGTTGGGACTGGCAGTGCGACTGCTAGTTTGTAGCATTATTGAAAGCTTTGAAAGTCAATTTACTTATGAGCCTGAAAAATGTTCGTCTAAAGTCAATGACTACCGAAAAATTATCATTGAGCTCATCCAACACGGCAACCCATTCCCAATTGATAAAATTTGGCATGCTAACACAACAATGCAATCCAATATTCTTGAAGCTATTGTTTTTAACAGGGATGACAGATTAACTTCACTCGTGCCTTACACTTATTACCCGAACTTCACCATCTGTAATGGAATAAACCCCTTATTTTTAGCTATCGCCGTGGGTTGCAATGCTAAAATCATTGAGTTTCTTTTAGAGTTTACTGATACATATGAACAGGCAGATTGCTGGGGTATCAGTCCGCTGGGTATTGCCATATTAACGAAATATGATAATGCAATTTCAACGATCACATCAAAAAAGCCAGCCATGCTTAATGGGGATGTATTTAACTCAAACGTTGAGTGGGAGTTTAGCAGGCTGACATCTTATCATTTGACACGCTATGATCGCGACCATGTTAAACCAACTATCATAAATTATTTATTTACCACCCGGCATGGTATTGATATTGCATATAAACATTTTAATCAGCAACTTGATTTGTCTAGCATATTATCATCCTACCTGTCGAATAAACATATTTATGAAACGAGCGATGAACTTACCAACCGATTAATTAAAACACTAATTAAAGATCAGCGTTTTGACTTAAATATAAATATCTTGAAACATGCTGCTGAATACCATGGGCCAGGTGGAGTTATATGCAAAAAACACTGCTTTTTACCGCTAATTCACTATCTTATCTTGCAAGATGAAAATGAGACGCTGGCGCAATTACTTAATATCAAAAGCTACAACAAAAATGTTTCATGTGACTACATGCTAAGCTCAGAGCATACTTATCGCTTTGAGATGCTTTATGAAGATAATCAAATATCAATGAAAGGTATTTTACCACTGCAATTTGCAATTATGGTTGGTAATATTACAGCTGCTGAAATGCTGGTAAAGCACGGGCATGATATTAACAAAACATTCTCATTCAAGATAAAAAGCTTTGATTATGTTGAAGCTATTGATCTAGAAAATGATATTCCGTTTGATTATGAAGTGCGCGACACGGGATTTTTTCACGGTATTTTTAAAATTAATAATGCAACGATACTGCATTGCTTGCCATGCTTCAGTGAAGCACAATTCTCTACATCACTTGGAACGCTATTATTAAGTTCTAATATTGATATGCTAGCATTAGACCATGTCAAGCTGCCTGCAATTTATTACGCATTTGGATTTAATTACTACTATGCTTGCAATAGTACTAGCGATATTCTTGATTTTTATTTAAACTTTTTCAGTAAAAATAAAAACATTTTAATTCAATTAAGTGCTGAACAACAAGAAAAAGTCTTTTGGTTTGCCGTTAGTTTAAAAAATGATTACAAAAAAATATCACCATATATTAACAGCATCATAAGATCTCTATTAAGTATTGATTTCCAGGTAAGTGAAGAACTTTATGATGAATTTGATGAGGATATTAAATCACTTATTAAAAAAGAGTTTCCTGCCTTTATGCCGCCAAACCAGAATAATGATCTTGTGGATACAACATATCACACAAAGAAACGCAAAGTTGAGCGGGGTACTAAATTTTACCGAAAATCACCACCAGAAAAAATAAATCATGACAGCGGACAATCCCTTTTTGAGAAATTAATGTTTATGTTTTATTGCGATTTAGATGGGGCAAACAAAAATGATGACACCTATCTAAATATAGCGGCATTGATATACATGCACTACATGCACATTTCAAGTTTTGGGCATGCTCCAGGCTTTGGCACAAACCGACAAAATGAATGGGAAAAACCACTTTCATATCAGCGCTCTTCAACAACTTACAATAATCCACACTACCAAATAACGGCCAAATTAATTAGGCAGGGCAGCGAGCAGGGGTATTATTTCTTTCCTGCCAACTCAGAAATGAAAAATATTCTTGTTAAGGAATTACCGGGGAACGCCTCCCATATCAAAAATTTAAATGCGTTAAATAATGAAAAAGGTTTTTGCGATGATACAGGTAAACATAAGGATCTTGGCCTTATAATTGGCTATACTGGCCTGAGAATCAACAATCTTAATTTATATCAACAAGCATTAAAAATAAAAATCTCAAACACAAAAGGTAAGTCACTAACACAAAAACTAAGAAAATCTCTGCATGAGTCTTTTGAAGAAGCATTTTCCGCAAAGAAATTAACTATAATAGAAACTCAGAGCAATCTAGAAGAAATTAGAGAAATTGTAGAAATGCTTAAAGAAGCCTCTTTCCCATATGCCAAAATCAACTGCTACAACCTATCACAG
>CAYXLV010000206.1:0-4140 GCA_964465995.1 uncultured Coxiellaceae bacterium
TTTTTAAGCGGCACAGCTTAGGCGATAACTTTGCTACTAAATGCTCTGCTTGTTCTGCGGTGGGGAAATCTAAAACAACAATAATGCGTGGTGCGCTAACGTTTGACATGCTTTTTCTCGCGATATTAATTGCCTTCCAATCCTTGAATCGGCTTGACACTTACCCAAGACTGACAGCTTGGGCACAACCAATATAAAGTATTGCCGGAAAATCCACAGTGATGACACTGATACAGCGGTTTATCTTGCAATAACATTTCCATAAAATTTTTAAGTATATTTAATTTTTCTTTTGCTTCGCCATGCGAATTAGAAAGATACAAACCGACCAAGTGATCAAGGCCACGCAATGATGGTTGCTGTTGAATTTGCTCAGCAATAAATTCAATTGCGGCTTTGTCACCTTGCTGGCGTTGCAAATAGTCAGAAATTGCTAAGACAATTGAGATGCGTGGATAGTCATGCAAGCTGGCTTGTAGGTACGCCACTAAACTTTCTTCATCATTAATTTGCTCATAACAATTCGCTAATGGTTTTATAATTTCAGAAAGGTAATCGGGATTTTGATTTTTAACTTGTTTTAAGCAGCGGATTGCTTCTTTATAGTCTTCAGTCGTTATTGCCAACTGTGCTCGCAATAAACTCGCGCGCACGCAATGATGATCAGCAGCAAGCGCGCGTTTTAAATAATTTTTAGCTTCCGAGGCACGCTGAGTTGCCATCATTTGGTCGGCCAATTCACAATAGTATTGTGCAATGACTGATTGCATAGGCTTGCCAGTTAGGCTGGCTAGCTTTTGGGCGGCGGCAATGGCTTTATGCCACTCTTTTTCTTTTTGATAGATATGCAATAACCACTGCAAGCTTTGTTGGTTTTCAGCACCCATATCGACTAATTCTAAAAACAGTCGCTCTGCGCGGTCTAAAACACCGGCAGTTAAATAGTCTTGGCCTAGCGCGGATAGTGCTTGCACTTTATGCGATTTTTCTAATTGAGGGCGGGCAATTAAATTTTGGTGGATGCGAATAGCGCGGTCAACCTCACCACGGCGTCGAAATAAATTACCCAGCGCTAAATGGGTTTCAACGGTATCACTATCGACTTCTAACAATTTAATAAAGACATCAACGGCTTTATCGGGTTCTTCGTTGATTAAATAATTCAGGCCAACAAAATAATCATGCTGCAATCGAAAACTATGCTGACGCTTATTCTCCGGCGTATTACGGTTGCGGCCATAAAACCAACCGCCGATTGCGGCAATGGGAATTAGTAATAATGAATAAGGTGCTAACACAAATTACGGCCCGTTGAGTTAATGACTATCCTTGATTGGTATTTTACGCAAAGTATCCACTTCTTGTTTAATATGCTTTATGTGATGACGCAAACGAATATTAATGGTTTTAGAGCGTATCACACTTGGTAGCATCGCGATAATACCTAGTAATGCACCGACAATTAATTCGGCAATGAGTAAAAGCGGTAAATAGATTTTTAGTGAACCAAAGTAGTAATTGATATTAATAGAATGAGAATTTTTTAAAGCAAACAGAACGCCAGCGACGCCAATCACTAGCCAAAAGATGTAAACAATATATTTCATAAGTCCTTTACCATCGAACACCTCTTGAGTTAACAAGAGGTGTTACTATTGATGTCCTCGAATCCTGTCGAGTATTAGTCTTTATCTTTCATTTGCTCTTTTAGCAAATCACCCAAGGTTGTCTTGGTGGGTTCTGCCGCACTTGGTGTGCGTGCACGTTTTGGTTCTTCGGTAGCAACTTCCATTGACTTCTCTGCAAGGTAAAGCTGGTGATTTTTACGATCAAAGTTGAGTACTTTCACTTCTACCGCATCACCATCGTTTAATACTTCACGCAGATCTTTGATCTTGTCGTTGGAGTAGTCTGCTGCACGTAAAATACCAGTAACGCCTTCTGCTAGCTCAACAATGGCTTGTTTCGCATCAACGCTTTCAGCTTTGCCTGCTAGTACCGCACCTTTTTCTTGTGCTTCAACAAACTCAGCAACCGGGTCTGAATTCAGTTGCTTGATACCTAAAGAGATACGTTCACGTTCAGGATCAATCGCTAAGATGATCGCTTCAACTTCATCGCCTTTCTTGTATTGCTTCACTGCTTTTTCACCAGAATCGCTCCAAGAAATATCAGACAAATGCACCAGGCCATCAATGTCACCATCAAGACCAATAAACATTCCAAAGTCGGTAATTGAACGAATTTTACCGGATACTTTTTCATCTTTTTCATGCTGTTCAGCGAAATCTAACCAGGGGTTCGATTTACATTGTTTAATACCTAGCGAAATACGACGGCGTTCTTCATCAATTTCTAACACCATCACTTCGATTTCTTCACCACTTTTCACGACTTTGCTTGGGTGGATGTTTTTGTTAGTCCAATCCAATTCAGACATATGCACTAAACCTTCAACACCTTCTTCCAGTTCCACAAAGCAACCGTAGTCAGTGATGTTAGTAACGCGACCATAAACACGAGTGTTAGCAGGGTAACGACGTGCAATGTTTTCCCATGGATCTTCACCCATTTGTTTTAGGCCTAGGGATACGCGGTTTTTAGCACGATCAAATTTTAGAATTTTAACGCGGATTTCATCACCAACGTTTAATAGTTCGCTTGGGTGTTTCACACGTTTCCAAGCCATATCGGTGATATGCAATAAGCCATCGACACCACCTAAGTCAACGAAAGCACCATAGTCTGTGATATTTTTCACAATACCCATGATTTCTTGACCTTCTTGTAATTCTTCGATACGAGCAGAACGCTCTGCACTGGTTTCTTCTTCCATGACGGCGCGGCGGGAAACCACAATGTTGTTGCGCTTTTGATCCATTTTGATGATTTTGAATTCTAGCTCTTTGCCTTCTAAATAACCTGGATCACGAACCGGTTTAATATCAACTAATGAGCCTGGCAAAAAGGCACGTACAGAACTGACTTCAACAGTAAAACCACCTTTAACACGTTCAATGATGGTTCCTTTAACAATTTCACCTGATTCGTAAAACTTCTCAAGTTCGCCCCAAGCTTTGGCACGAACCGCTTTTTCTCGTGATAAACGCGTTTCACCAAACCCGTTTTCCACAGTCTCGATAACGACTTCTACTTCGTCACCGATTTGAATTTCTTGACTACCAAATTCACTCGCGGGGATTACCGCATCGGACTTAAGACCCGCATTGACGGTAATGCGGTCAGGACGGACATCAACCACATGTGCTATTACCAGCGCACCAGGTCGCATATCAATATCTTCTAAACTCTTCTCAAATAATTCTGCAAATGTTTCTGCCATAATGTTCCCAAAAAATAATATCGGTTGGCCATAAAATTAGTGTTGTTTTAGTTGATTAACTTTATGGGTTAGTTAATAAACATCCAGCGCATCTCGAACCTGTTGTAACACTTGTTCGAAAACCTGAGTAATACTCATTGTTGTGGTATCAATCAGGATTGCATCTGGAGCCGGTTTCGTTGGAGAGACAGCCCGCTCTTGATCGCGACGATCACGCTCAGCTAGCTCAGCTTCGATGTCGGGCAGGCTAACACTAATCCCCTGCCCTTTCAACTGTTTATAGCGCCTTTTAGCACGCTCTGCGGGGCTTGCAGTGAAGAAGAATTTGACGACTGCCGTCGGAAAAACGACAGTTCCCATGTCACGTCCATCGGCCACCAAACCTGGACTTTGTTGCATGTCACGCTGCCGCTGTAATAAGAGCTCACGGACAAATGGTTTGACGGAGATTTTTGAAGCCATTTGGCCACAGGTTTCGGTGCGAATATCCTGACTAACATTTTGATCATCAACAATAATTTTGGCAGCCTCGCCCACGCCACCAGCTTGCATTTGTATAGAAATATCAGCTAGCGCTTGTGCTAAGGCGGTTTCATCATCAGGATCGATACCTCGTTGCACTACACCCCATGCCACTGCTCGATAAATCGCACCACTGTCCAAAAAATGCCAGCCTAAAGCTTTTGCCAGCATTTGCGAAATAGTGCCTTTACCGACACCACTGCTGCCATCGATTGTAACGACCGGGGAAATTTGCGCCATTGGTTGCCTCCTTGGGATAAAAAAAGGGCCATTCT
>CAYXLV010000207.1:0-4127 GCA_964465995.1 uncultured Coxiellaceae bacterium
AAGTAAATGATGTAGCAATTAAATGTTTACAGGCAGAGTTTCCGCTTTATTTAAATGAAAAAGTTACTGTTTTGCCGACGAATAATAACAAACTGCAAGTTAAGTCTGCTGCTGTCACTAAAGATGTTTCTGCAGTGTTAGCAGCAATGGGACGTAAACCAAATGTCGATCAGCTGGGATTGGCTAACCTTGGGCTTGAGTTTGATGAGCAGTTGCAAACTCCAAAATACAATAAGACAACGATGCAGGTAGGTGATCTACCAATTTATATTACCGGTGATGCGAATAAAGAGCGGCCGTTACTACATGAAGCGGCTGATGAAGGTCGAATTGCAGGGTTTAATGCAGCCAACCCTGATAATAAGAATCAATGTTTTCGTCGGCGCACCTCAATACGTATTATTTTTACCCAACCCAATATTGCTGCGGTTGGGCAAGCTTACCGTGAACTTGATCATAAAAATTGTGTCATTGGTGAGGTAAGTTTTGAAGATCAAGGGCGCGCTAAAGTGAATAATCATAATCAAGGTATTTTGCGAATTTATGGTGCAAAAAAAACTGGACAAATACTTGGGGCAGAATGTATTGCGCCGGCTGGCGAACACTTAGCGCACTTGTTGGCATCTGCTATTGCGCAAAAGATGACGGTGATCGATATGTTGCAGCTGCCTTTTTATCATCCAGTGATCGAGGAGGGGATGCGCACCGCATTACGAGATATGGCTGAAAAAATCGATGATCCATCGTCATCTTTTGAGCTAGCAATGTGCGATAGTGAAGCAATTAGCTCATTAGCCTAGTAATCAATTTTTATCTTATTGATTTCTATGGGGAATATTTTTTACTGATTTAAGATTCCATTAAGGTTGTTATGTTACTTTTTCACAACTGCTCGTGTTAAGAGTGATTATTTTTATGCAAAAAATAAATATACTCGCCACAGTCAAGGAAGCATGGCAATTGATTTCAGGAACAAAACAGCAGTTTTGTTTGGGTGCTGTTTTGGCTGGATTGGTAGCCATGGTGATTGTATTGCTGCGATTGGCGTTTAATGATCACTATGCCTGGTTCTTTTCGCATCATGCACTGTTGCAATATATTGATAATATGTTTTGGCAGTTATTTTTATTCTTTATGGTCGCCCCTTTTTTTACCGGTTTATATATGTTGGCGATTCGTCGTGCGCGCGGCGAAAAAAATCTTGCGGGTGTGGCATTAAATTATTTTAAAAATTGGCGAACCACTGGTGTTATTACGGTGATTCGACATTTTTTGGTGTCGTTGGTTTGGTTGCTATTTAGCGCGGTTATTTTTTTATTAAGCCTGCATGGTTATGTCGCAAGTGATACCACATTAATCAAGCTGCTAAATCCTTTAGTGATAACGCTGACTGGTCTAGCAGTGTTTGCTGTTTTATTGGTGATGGAATTTTTTATCTTTGCAAGACCGTTGGTGGTCGAGCGTCGTTTGTCATTATTGGGCGCAATTCGGGCTTCTTTTGCTTATGTAAAACAGCATTGGGTGTCATTACTATTGTTGCAATTAATAAAAGCTGGGCTTGGCTTTGGTTTTGTCGCGTTATTGATGATTAAGTTGACGCTGGCTAATAGCATTATGGTTGCACTGTTATTGCTATCAGGGTTTTGGTTATTACCATTTTATTTTTTATTATCAGGTGTGGCTTATCGACAAGTGGTCGACGCTTAATAATCTCGTTCAATTAATAAATCTGCTAAACGACTTAATAAGCTGGTGTCGGTATTTAACCTGTTGAGTGCTTGATGCACCGCTTGATGATGTTGAGTTAATTTTGCTTTAGCGGCATCTAATCCTAGAATGGATGGGTAAGTGGCTTTGCAATGCGTTTGATCGGCACCAGCTGCTTTACCAAGTTGTTGGGTGGTGCTTTCAACATCCAAAATATCATCGCGAATTTGAAAGGCGAGACCTAAGTGGTCTGCAAATTCATCAAGAGTCGTTAGTGCTGTTTGATCATAGCAGTTAGCTGTGCGTGCCCCGAGTTGAATGCTGGCTTTAATTAATGCACCTGTTTTTAGCGAATGCATAGTAGCGAGGTCAGCGATGCTAATGGTTTTATTTTCAGCTGCAAGATCGATAGCCTGGCCGCCCGCCATGCCAATGGAACCGCTGGCTGTCGCGAGAATTTTAATCAGCTTGGGTTGATGATCTGCCAATACGGCAAACGCCAAACTTTGTAAGGCATCACCGACTAAAATCGCAGTTGCTTCATCAAATGCTTTGTGACAACTTGGTTTGCCGCGGCGTAGGTCATCATTATCCATCGCCGGTAGATCGTCATGGACGAGGGAATAGCAGTGTATCAGTTCTACTGCAGCAGCTGGTGCATCTAATTTATCGAGGGTTCCACCGAAACAAGTACCGGTTGCATACACTAATAAAGGTCGCAAACGTTTTCCACCATTGAGCACGGCATATCGCATGGCTTGGTGGAGGGTTGTTGGCTCGATAGTATCGGTGGGTAAATAGGTGTTAAGTTTATCAGTGACGCGGTTTTGCCAAGTGGTGAGAGTATGATTTATCGTGGTGTTCATAGTATGAATATTGTAAATTTTAATCAGTTTCGGTGTGAGGTTTTAATTGTTGGTCCTTGGTTAAAATCATGACTTTTTGTTCGGCATCGGTTAATGCTTTTTGACAATGCCGAATAAGCTCAATGCCTTGTTCAAAATATTTTAAAGATTCTTCTAGCGGTAAATCACCTTGCTCCATTTTTTCGACAATGTTATCTAGTGTTTCTAAGGACTTTTCAAAGTTAAAGCTGTCAGATTTTTTACGCGTAGTCATTGAGTTTCCTTGTGAGCAGGGTGGTCGATTAGTCCAGGGCTAAATTAGCGCAAACGTTCTCCAGAAGCAAATTTTTTTGGCGCTTGGCTTGTATAAGTTCGGCACCGTAAGTTGTGATAAACTGGCACCACTCATTCAGTCGTACAACAAAAAGGAGCTTTAACGATGAAAAAGTTTGTTCAATTCTTGCTAGCAACAACATTGCTAGTCACTGCTTTATCAAGCATTGCCGGCGTCTTCGGGCGCAACCCCGTGATCTGTAATAACACCTACGCACTTTGCAGTTCAGCCGACTGCCACTCAATCCCAGGAAAACCCAATAAAGTAACGAGTTGGTGTTCTGTCTTCAAAGGTAAAAATATCGGCTATTCTTCCTGTGAATCTCGCCAAACCAAAAAACTGAAGAACGGCAACACCGGCTTAGTCTCCACATTTTCTTTCGGCAACAATCAAAATAAATTCATGACCTGCCACACCGGCAAACCCTGGGCCGACTGCCTAGACCAACCCTGCCACCTAGACCAACGCTCAAAAGACGGCAGCCGCGCATTTTGCCAATGCAAACTCGTCAAAAACAGCCGCGAATTCGTCACCTTCGCCGGTAACTGCGAAACAAAAAACTGCACCAAAGCACTTTGGTCGGGCGCCACTGTCCTAGCCAACAAAAAATTAACCCGTTTGCTGGCGATCAGCCTAGGCAACACTAAGCAAGCAACCAACGCCGTTTGCAAACCGAAATAAACTTAAGGGGGTTAAGCTGCAAGCAGTTTGTTTCCTAATGGCTAATACAAGCTGCTTGAGTTTGCCTACCCCCTTATCACTCAGTTAATTCGCTAAGCTGAGCTTTATTTGATTGTTGCAAATTAGCGTAGGATTTAGCACTCCCAGCAAAGTTAAACAAACTGTACTTAATTGGCTAGCGATCAGTATGGTGCCGATATAACTGAAGCTAATGTTTTTAGTACTTTCTGAATTGGTATGCTTGCTGAGGTAGCTCTTCAGTTTTTGAAACCAAATCATCAAGGCGGTCGCCACTGTTTACAAGCCCGGATATTAGCTCTAATAATAATGATTGTTTCGATAAAACTTGCTCGCATTCAATCATCAGTTTTGTAGCTTGTTGATACAACGGATTAGTGTTCTCAATTGAGTCAATATTTTGATCTCGCAGTTCTTGCATGAGATTTTCATGCGCCTTAATAATCTCCTGACATTTTTTCTTGACGGCTTCAGGTGAGTTAGTTTCATTGTTATTGTTATTGTTATTGTTATTGTTATTGTTATTGTTATTGTTATTGTTA
>CAYXLV010000208.1:0-4111 GCA_964465995.1 uncultured Coxiellaceae bacterium
CTATCGCATGTGGCGCTATTATTTATTATCTTGTGCCGGCACCTTTCGAGCACGTCAAATGCAATTATGGCAAATGGTTTTTTCACCGCAAGGTAAGTTAGGCGGTTATGTGAGTGTGCGTTGATGCCTTGCGATAATCGTCGGCAAAGTTATGTAACAAAGCAGCAAGCTTTGGTACAGCAGTTTGCAAAAAAAAGTGCGATTGCTCCACAAGCCATTGCTTTACACAAAAAAACCTCCAATTTATTTCGGCATCGTCAAGCATCCAATCATAAAATTGATGTGCGTTGTTTTAATCAAGTCATTCATATTGATACCCATGCAATGCTTGCTGAAGTAGACGGCATGATCACTTATGCGGATTTAGTTGACGCGACATTGGCCTATGATTGTTTGCCCACTGTTGTGCCGGAATTAAAATCGATTACCATTGGCGGCGCATTAGCAGGGATTGGTATCGAGTCATCTTCGTTTCGTTATGGTTTGGTGCATGAAACAATTGTTGAGTTTGATGTGCTGGTCGGTGATGGGCGTGTGCTGACGTGTCGTGCGGACAATGATCATCGCGATTTATTTTTTGCTTTTCCAAATTCTTATGGCACCTTGGGTTATGCATTGCGTGTCGTGGTAAAACTGATTCCCGTTAAAAAATATGTCAAATTGGAGCATCATCATTTTGATAATCCAACGGCATATTATCAATGCTTTGAAAAGTTATGCATGACTAATCGGCCTGGTGCTTTAACCTATATTGATGGCGTTGTCTTTAATGAAAATAGCATGGCGATTACGACAGCAGAGTTCGTCGATCAAGCACCTTACACCAGTGATTATAAATACATGCGCATTTACTATCGTTCTATTTTGCAGCGTACCACCGATTACTTAAGCACACTGGATTATATTTGGCGTTGGGATCCCGATTGGTTTTGGTGCTCAAAAGTGTTTTATATGCAAAATCCAGTGCTGCGTTTTTTGTTTGGGAAATGGCTCTTAAAGTCGACACGTTATTGGAAGATAAAAGAAATCATGCATCGCAATCCATTGTTGCGTCGCTTAAATCAAATGATGGCCACGCCGAGTGAGTCAGTGATTCAAGATGTCAGTGTGCCTATTGCAAACGCGCCTGCGTTTTTTCAATTTATGCATGCAGAAATTGGTATTACCCCATTTTGGAACTGTCCTTTTTATCCTTATGATGCAACTGCCAACTTTGATTTATTTAATACCGCACCCAATCAGTTATATATGAACTTTGGTTTTTGGGATATGTTGCCCTCAACGCAAGCGCCAGGCCATTATAATCGTTTGGTTGAAAATAAAGTGCGAGAGCTTGGCGGGATTAAATCGCTATATTCAAATGTGTTTTATTCGGAAGCGGAATTTTGGAATATTATCGACCGTGATCATTATCGAATGCTCAAACAAAAATACGACGCAACGCACACCTTCAAAGACCTATACCAAAAATGCACTGAAAAAACCGATTAACAGTGTCATTGGCTACATGGATAGGCATTCGCAAATGCTTTCACTAACACCACCCGAGCCGGCCGATTTAAATCCTTGTGATGATTTTCAAAATAGTTATCGGTGACTTGTTTGGCGCGTTGTAGTGAGATGCCGCTTTTAGGTAGGCAAAAATATTTCTTATTATGTTTGACATCGTGAATGGCAATCACCAGCATATACGTATCTAAAAACCCGGCGATATAACCCACACAGTAAGATTCACCGCCATCATTTTTATTAATATTTTGAGCTTCACCCTTACAACGCTTGAGTAATTCATCCGCAGTAATGGTGGCCAATGCTTGTGATGCACCAAACATCAGTAAAGCAGCAACTGCTATTGAAAAAAGTTTCATGACCAACCCTCCACAGAGTGTATACAATAAGTATAGGTAAGGATTATAATGATATCCACCGTGTGTATAAAAAGTCCTTATGCAATGGATTGATTTTTAGACCATTTAGCAAGCTACTTGTAGCTACTACACTTATCTCTATGTGTAATAAAAAGCTGTCGAAGCATAATTACTTACGCGATTGGATTTATGGCGGCATCGATGGTGTTGTCACCACGTTTGCGGTGGTATCAGGTGTCGTTGGCGCAAGCCTTGAGGCCTACATCATTATTATATTGGGCTTGGTGAACTTGATTGCCGATGGTTTTTCAATGGCAGCAAGTAATTATTTAGGCACGAAATCAGAAGAAGAGCAGTTTGCTCGTTATCAAAAGCTCGAAACCGAGCGTATTCTCGCATCTCCCCAGCAAGCGCGTGCCGCGGTAACCAAAATCTATGCAAAAAAAGGTGTGCGTGGCAAAGCGCTAGATGAAGTGGTAACGGCGGTCACAGCCGACCAAAAGCTGTGGGTTGATACACTCTTGCGCGAGCATCGAGGCTTGCCAGAATCTATACGGTCACCCATGAAGGCCGCGGTGGGTACGTTTGTCGCGTTTTTGCTCTGTGGCGTTGTGCCACTGGTGCCTTTTATATTCGCGGTTGCATCGCCATTTTTATGGTCTTCTGTCAGCACTGCATTGGTTTTCTTTATTATTGGGTCAGTCAAAAGTCGCTGGTCGATAACGAGCTGGTGGCATTCTGGTTTGATGACCCTACTAGTTGGCGCCGCTGCTGCATTGCTGGCGTATTTCACTGGATATTTGATTCATGTTTATTTTGGGATAGGTATGTAACTGTTTGATTATGCCTACTCTTAGGTCGAAAACCACTTGAAATTGACCAATTTTTGCGCTATAAAAAGATCCAATTTTGTCTTAACTAAACCAGGTGCAAACGTATGCGATTTAACTGTCGTTCAGTGTTCAATGGCCGAGTGCTTCTTATTTTATTGATTTCATTACTTTTAACCGGCTGCGCCGGCTTTCGTCCTAACATTAATATCCCCAAAAATGCGCCTGTTTCCCCAAGACCCATTCAACAACACCCTAAAGTCGCTATTGTCCTTGGCGGCGGCGGTGCGCGTGGCTATGCGCATTTGGGTGTGCTAGACGTTCTACAAAAAGCCGGCGTGCCGATTAACTTAGTCGTTGGTGCGAGTGCTGGTAGTATCGTGGGTGCTTTATATGCCGATTCTGGCAATGCTGAGCGTGCAACGACAATCATGATGAAAGCAGGCTTCTGGGATTTTGCTGATATTTCGAATTTCCCCAGCACGAAAGGCGTGGTTGAAGGCTACCACTTAGAAAAGTTTTTATTACGCAATATGCATGCCCGCAAGTTTAGTCAATTAAAGATCCCATTGATTGTCGCGACTACCGATCTTTATGCAGGAAAAGTCTACCCTATTTCAACCGGCCCAGTAGCGCCAGCCGTTGAGGCATCAGCAGCTGTCCCAGCGGTGGTGCAACCAGCCCATTTATATGGTCACACTTTAATTGATGGTGGTATGGCCGATCCAATTCCAGTGGACTTAGCCAGACGTTATCATCCGCGTGTGATTATTGCTGTGGATATTGATCAGCAGTTGGCAAAGCGCCATCCAAATGATGCGATTGCGATTTATGATCGTGGTTATATGATTTCTTGGAAACGCTTAGCGCAAATGTCGATGCGCGGCGCCAATATTATTATCCGCCCACGGGTTGGTCAAATTGGTATGTTTGATTTAGATGAAAAACAAGAGCTTTTTCGCTTAGGTCAGCAAGCTGCCCGCCAGGCGTTACCTAAGATTTTGCGTTTGCTGAAAAAGAAACATATTCCATTGGTTAAACCAACGGCATAAAAAACCACGATGACCTAGCATTTTTTTTCGGGTGATTTGGCGCCAGTTACGGGTGTCAACGGGTGGTCTTTTTTGCTGCTCGTTTTAAAAAGCTTCGAAAAAAAGTGGGTCTTTGATGGTGTTTTAGGGGAGTCGGTTTTTTTTGGCAGCTCGGTTTTTTCCTGCTTTATTTTTTCAATATGTGAATCAGATAGTGAGCGACGTACACCTTCTCTCGTATGGGTAGTTTGTGCTGGCTTTTTTTGCGTTACCTTTTTGTTGATTGTTTTGCAGGTATTAGCCCTTTTGATTGGAGCATAAGTATTCGAGATATTAACAGGCTCTGAGATTAATTTTTCTAATTGATTCACTAACCCAGATT
>CAYXLV010000209.1:0-4098 GCA_964465995.1 uncultured Coxiellaceae bacterium
GTACATATATATATCTAAAGCTGAATTTTCTTTTTGATGTGAATATTCTCTAAAAAAAACTCATCATGGGAAACAGCTAAAATAGCACCTTGATATTGATTTAACGCTTTTTCTAAAGCTTCGACTGCCTCTATATCAAGGTGATTAGTTGGTTCATCCAAAATAATTAACTGCGGAGGGGAGGGCAACATTAGGCTTACTGCTAATCCTGCACGCATTTTTTCACCACCACTTAATTGATTAACCATTTGTTCAGCATCTTTATTTCTAAATTTAAATGACGCTAACGCAGAGTAAGCATCAAACGGTTTGCTTGTCGGGTTAAGTTTAAGGAAATTTTCAACAATGGTAAGAGTTGGTTCTAACATACTCACTGCTTGATCAAGATAAGCAATCGATTGAACTCCTATGCTAATTTTGCCACTCATTGGGGTGAGGATATTTCTAATTAAGTGAATGAGGGTGGACTTACCACAGCCATTTGGCCCAGTGACGGCAACTCTGTCAGGTCCGATGATTTGCAGATTAAAATGCTTTAGTAAAGGATGCTCCGGATCATAATGAAATGTAAGATTCTCTACATCAAGAACAATTTTATTTGTTGGCACAGATGTGCTCGATAAGCATACATTTAATTGTTCTTGAATATCTAGCTTAGCAACTGCATCATTGAGCTCTGCATTAACAGCATCAAGCTTTCGCGATGCTTGTAAGCGAATGCGTCGATTTGTTTTTTCACTTTGGCCTTTTTTTGATTTAAAACCCAGTTTGTCATAACTGCCTTTTGCTTTAATTTGCGCGACTTTTGCTTTGCGGCCCCGGGATTCATTTCTTTGATGGCGTTCCATGCGTGTTTGGATCACTCTTTTACTTTTATTGAGGATTTCAGTGCGCGCCTGAATATCCTGCTCAAGCTTAAGCTGCATTGCTTCTTTTTGTTGCTTATAAAAATCGTAGTTTCCGCCATAAACTTCAATTCCTTTGCTTGTAATTTCAATGATTTTATTGCATAGATTTAATAATTTTCTATCGTGGCTGACTAGAATGATTGATTGCGGTGAGCTTTCTATATATTGATATAGAATATTTCTGGATTGAAAATCAAGATTATTCGTTGGCTCATCAAGCAACAAAAATTCAGTGGAAAATATCAGCGTTTTGGCTCATAAAACTTTTGTTTTTTGCCCACCACTTAGCTGATGAAAAGGGTGGTTTAAATTGATTTTTTGCAAATTAAAGTGTGTGAGCGCTGCCTCAATGCGATCTTGAATATCCCAGTGCTCTGCAACGATATCAAAATCAGCTTCAGCGACACTACCTTTATTGATGTGTGACAAGGCATGCAAAATTGCGGTAACGCCAAGAGCATCGCTAATAGTCGCATCATGATGCACAGCCGCATGCGATTGCGGTGAAAGACTTATTGTGCCAGTGCATTGCATAGAGCCACTATCTGGCACTAACTCTCCAGCAAGTAACTTTAGTAGGGTGGTTTTACCAATACCATTTTTACCAACAATACCGTATTTTATTGATTCAAAAGTTAAATTTATACCAGCAAACCTTACTGGTGATTGGTCTATGTGGAATGATACATTGTTTAAAATAATGCGTGGTGCTGTCGTCATACTTAATCTCTTTTCATTGGGTAAATATAGGCTCTTGATAAAGGCCACGTTGAAAAAAGATTAATTATTCACTGGATGACGACTCCTGATTTGGATATTGACTTGGCGGTATTTATAGCAAAAATATTGGTAATAAGCAAAATTATTGATAACCCTTTAAATAAAAACAAAATAATTTCGCGGGATCAACAGCAAGAACCACCTCTTCACAACAACATGGCAGATAATACAAGGCCAACTAAGGCTGAATACAGGATGCAAATAACAAAAAATTGTGCCAACTAAAATGCGGCAATATTAATTCAATGTTATGGATTTTTTTGCTGTATTTCTTGGTTCTCTTCTTTTATGTCGTGATAAAAAAATTGTGGTGAGAATGAATTCGGGTAAAAAAATATATTTCTATTTCCGATAAATGCTTGCAAAGGATTCGAAAAAAAATCCCCCCTTGGAACAAGTAGCATATCCCGCGCGTTTAGTTGTAATTGACTTAATTCATTTTTAGCAACAACAAGTAACCGCTTTCTTTCTTCTTCATCTAAAGGGGTATTTTCCCCAAAGAAGACAAGTTTGTGCTGCCGCGCCATAATGCTTAATGCATTATGATGATCATTGCTAAGTTCACGCCAAATTACCGCACTATCTTTATTTGATTCTAGTAGCTCAACCCATATTGTATATGCATCTAACCTTTCCTTAATTGTGTTGTAGACCATCAATCCATTGGAATGCCGGCCTACTTTTCTTTCTGCAGCATTCCTAGCAAGGGTTTTCATCAAATCAGTTTTAAGATCATCCCGATAATATTTTCCTGTTGAAATACTATTTAGTGCATGCATCCAATAGGGAGCTTGTGGGCTGTTTTCATATATTGCTAGGAAGTGGTGATAGCAAATCAAGTAATATATTTCATCTTGTTCGGCCTCACCAATTGGTAAAAATTCAATGAGCCTGGAGACAGAGTCATCTTGCTGAGTCCTCATTTCGCAAAACCTATATAGCTCCAAATTTTCTTGGAAAAACTTGGGAAATCTATCATCTGGATTGCTGTAGCGCCAAAGAGGAGTTAGATTTAAATCATTAAGGTAATCTATCAGTCTACTGGTGATCGATGATGCACCAGAGGATAGGCATTCTTGCTTAACTTGCGTTAGCATTAGGATATAATGTTGGTAAATGCTATCAATGTCTTCTGATTTTAAAATACTTGCAATAAATATGTGTAGTATATCATGAACCAAAGCTGTAAATGGTCCACAGCGATTAGAGTGTATTATCTGATAATTCGACTTTACATGGATTGAGTAGATCGCAACGGGGTGTTGATGATTGGCATGTAATGACATTAAAGTTGTTTTATTAATCATGCCAAATATTGGTAACATTGCGACTGGCTTATCAGACACTTTTTTAAGAAAATACTGAATCATGCTAAATGATGGCAGCATAATAGTATCTTGACTATCGCCTAAAAATGGCAAGTTGTTAGTAGCTACGCTTAATAGCTTTCCAATAGCGGTTTTTTTAATGCTGTTAATATCTATTTCTAACACCTGTTGTTCAGACCCGGGTAATGATTGCAGCTGCTGAAAAAACTCATCTTTTATAATAGTGACACTAAGGGTTTTTTCGAATTTTTTTTGCGTTAATTCAAAGTAAGACTCTCCCTTCATGCTAAATTTTTTGCCATCTGTCATGCAAAAATGCGTAACCGCCCGCAGAGATTTTGTATCAGAGTCTGTGGTGCGTAAAGATTGCTTATGGGTAAACTGTGCCAAAGCGATTAAATAAGCATACATCGTCATTCCATGCCAAAATTCTATCTCATTGCTTTGAATCAAATAAAGGAGATATTGGCTGCAATTGGCATGTTCGAAAATTTGATCATCAAAACTACCAAGCTTAATTGCCTTCTTAAGTTGATCTAGAGATGTTTGGTGCTGGTTTCGATGACTGGAAATCTCGTCTATAGCGTTAGGAAGTGTTGTATTTTTTTTAATATATTGAAATAAATTTGTGTAATCTTTGCTGTTGTCTATCATCCCCGGCATGCTTTTATTCTCTACTGTAGTCGCAAAAAAATGCAATCATACACAGTATATCCTTCCTGTAAAGCTTGACCTGACAAATCCATCGATTTACCAAGTTGTGTGGTACAGTATGAATCAATATATTTTTATAAGTTTAAAGCTGCCGCTTAAAAATACTACATGTAAAAGCACTTTGGATATTTTTAATGGGCACCAGTGAATTTAGCTAAACGATCATCATAATAATTACCTGAAACACTCTTCACTATTGCTAAGCAGATGACTCTGGTGTTCTATGAAAGCTGTGATTCAATCTATTGAAGCTTGACGGCAGTTTTTACGACTGCTTAGCTTTTTGAGCTTTATTAAATGAGATGGGAATCATGCGGCGTTGTTGAATAAATAGCTGCATCCGCGGCGACTTTGCTCTTTGAAAACAG
>CAYXLV010000210.1:0-4095 GCA_964465995.1 uncultured Coxiellaceae bacterium
GTTGATTGTATAAAGTAATATAAAAATTGATTTGCCAGATGCAAATTAAATAAATCTTTTTTATTAAGGTATTCAATGACTATTTTAATCAAGTCACGCGTAAGAGATTTAAAACAATCATCTTCTTTGCTTTCTAGCGGAGCTTTTTTGAAAAATAATATCCTTGCCATTTCATTTGATCTCGCGCCTTATTAACTTTGTAGCAATACTATTTCTGATCTCACCATCACTATTTAATAAGCCATTAACTGATATAGCAATGCATCATGCCGTTGATTTTCAAAAAATTCAAGAGGCGCTAGCAATTAGGCAGCGCGATTTAGCCAATCACTGCAATACTATCTCCATTTTCTCCTGCCCTTTGAGTTCATTAAGCGCCAATGCATTTAACTCTCGATGCCATGGAATGGTAAAAATATCATCCCCAGCACCCAATATTTTTTGCAACAAATCTTTTCTATCAAGCTCATTGTGTAGCCGCGCCACCAACATGATATATTTCTCACCAACGCCATTAAATAAAAAATTGTCATAAAGAAGCGTTAAAATATCGATAAGCACCTTTCTTCCAATCTGGTTCACAGCAGCATTTAAATATTCATGAGTGCAATGTTGGGTTGGATCATAATCTTTCTGTTTATATTGAAATGGCAACAATGCAGCCCGGTATAATGTTCTAATATCAACGTTTAAATGCTGTTGTTGCAATATATTTTTATGAAGCACCAATGTTTGATTAAAATAGTAGAAAGTTAAATCCTTCGTAAAAAACTCAGACCAAGTGCCATGGGAGTAGCCGAAGTCACAATCTAAATTTAGCTTAAATAGTTGATAGCTTGCTTCCGCCTTGGTTTGCAGATTTTTTGATTGGCTAAATTGAGATTCAAACGCTTTGTACATTTTAATTGCAGATGAATTAAAATGAAATTTACTAACGAGTCGTGGGCAATCAGGCGTGAGCAAGCTATCTAGACCAATTGTAACATGCGCTGTTTTTGCGTGTAAGAAAGCTGTTTTTAACTCATCATTTAAAAAAATTACGCTGCAAAAGGCGCCATAACCAGAGAGTGTTTTCGATGCAATGCGACTAAAAAAACTACCAACAATACTTAGCTGATAAAACTGCCTGCACATTAAGCGAAAATTAGTCAGGCTATTTTGATCAAGATATTGTATAACCTTCAACAAAAAATCATTAGGTAATTCCGTTATTTGCATAAATCACTTCTCACAGTTTAGTCGACCATAGGTCATGCGCACGACATATTTGAAAATTTGGGCGAGTGTAGCAAGTCAAACGAATGCAAACCACAGTATATTCTACTAGGTAAGTCTGCCTTAACTATCTATTTAAGTAAAAAATACGGATAGCTATTTCTTTAGTTGCTTGTAGAATTAGGCCGCTTAAATTCTATGCTAAAAGAAGGAGGTTTTAATGATACTGACGTTTGAAGTTAAACAGCAAGTAGTTGACACCCCGGATGAAAAATTAATCAAAGACTTTCTAGATAGGCCCTTATTCCTATCTGCTTTTTACTTAAATAGCATAAAGGTTGAATCGAAAAATTCGCCTTACCCGCGCACCCTGCAAGTAAAGCTCAATGCACCTTACCAACTTCGACACACATTGATAAATTCTTTTGAACAAGCAAAGCAGCAGGATGGCTATGTTAAATTAAAAGCATATCGGTTTGAAGCTGGTGATTATCTCTACCCAACTGCAATGCCTAAAATTTCACTGCAAAGAAAGTGGTATCCAAATGTTGAGTTCACCTATTTGTCTGCCATTAAAACTACGCTGCCAGCTGTAGGAAACCCTTTTGGAATGTTTGGCAGTGAAATATTTATTCGCAATTTGGCTATCACACTTAATTTATTGCCAAGAAATTATAAAGTTATCTATTTAAAAAATGCTACATATCAAGTTCAAGCGTTGGAATTAGAAATAGACGCGGTATCAAACGGTGTTGATGCAGAAAAAGTGCATCGATATTTTCAATCCTGTGCGAGGGATTACAAAGACATTGCGTTTGTTAATTTTGAAATACAACTTGAAAATAAACCAGTTAATAAAGAGGAAAAAATTAAATTATCAAGATACAGTGTTAGCAAGGACATTGAACGTCATAAGTTTGGCGCTATGCAATTTCGGCCAGAGTCACAAGGTCAGCAGCTGCCAGCATCAGAGACAATCTCCTATGTTGCTTCGATGCCAAGCAATGCTTATCCTAACCCAGAAAAAGAGATGGCAGAATTTACCCTAAAGCCCGCAAAAGGCAATTTCAAACTATCAACCAGCACTAACTTTACTATTTTTAGTGGTGGCAATGCGCATGAAGATTTAATGCGCAAAATCCAGTCGATTACTGTTGACTATCCTGCTGAATACAACCCATTAATTGAGTCGCTAAACACAAAAAAATATGAGCAAGCTGTTCGCAGGATCTGCACATCAAAACATCCAAGCGCATACTACGTTGCTAAAATATTGCTTGAATACGCGCAGAGTCTCAATATTCAGATAAACCAACAAGCAGGTCCACAAATGAATGCAGCGATTCATTATGCGGCGCGCAATGATGATAATCCAAATATTTATATGCTTTTATTACAAGTTGGTGGCGATCAAGATCTGCGAAACGCAACAGGTGAGACGGCTATTGATATACTCAAAGAGGTTGCGAAAAAATTTCATACGCTTGGACATACCCTATCAAATTAATCACTAGAATTTGAAAATAGTAGAGTACTTAATGAACTCGATCAATTGCTATCTGATTTAATCGCAGAGAAATATTACGCACTTTTTTCACTAGTTCCTATTAAATTGGAAACAGAAGAGCAAAGACAATCTGTTTTGGCGCTACGTGAAATTTTAAAAGAACTACAGGTCGCAGCCCAAAACGTTAATCAGCTTGAGATGCAGTTTACGCATCTAACTCAACAATGGCAGTCTACAAGCATGAACAATAATGCAGCCTTTTTTCACCATGTGCCCCATGATACGTGGTACACAGATATGACAAGCTCAATCAACACTACGCGTCAAAAAATAATTGATCAAAAAAACACAGTAACATCTCTAGCAACAGCCGCTGTGCTTTATTAGAAGTAAGCTCCCATTTTTTGTGTTGTGATGCAGCCCTATTTGTAAAAAATTTAGGTATTGCAAAATATTGCAATTTTACATAAGCTCTCGCTTTAATTTAAAAGGAGATAAATTATGCTTAAAAATTTACTATGGGTTGTCTTAGGGGCAAGTATTAGCATAGGTATAACTGTATTTGCCAGTCAGGCTATCTTGCCTAAGCAATCAGTTGCGCCGCTGGGTTATCCCAGAAAATTAGCTTGCCCTGCAGGAAAACACATAACGGCTATATCTCAGACAGATGGCTGCTTCGCTAATGGCTGTCAGATATGGGTTAATAGTGTTGCTTGTGGATAGATACAATTCCTTTTGCAAGAAAATATAAATTGCTCCAACTATGCTGACACTGAAAGGTTGGAGCATCCTCCACTTTTTTTATGCCAGCATAGTTGTCGACGCTAATATAAAATGTATGGCGACTATTTATAAAGGCTTGAAAAATGATGCCACTTAGGATGTAACTGCTGACGTCCTAACCATGTCAAAATGTAAAATATACCACTGGTGCACAGCAGTTAAGTTTGCGTTAGGTTTTCAGTTACATAGTTATTATCCCTATAGACGAGCTCCAATGATAAAAAGCACTGCTTAGGCAAGCAGTGCCGCAAACCAGTTTTAATCGACCTCAATAGTTTTTGTGAAAACTCCTGATCCCGATGTGTTTTTGGCAGTAACCATATCGTGATTAAAAGATGCGTATGCTTAAATAGTTCTGCTGGATAAGCACGACTTTTGCATTCGCCTGCGCTTGAGTCGTTTTCATTAATAATTTGCTCAATGGTGTCAAATAATTGACTGGTATTGATATCTAGATCATTTGAATATTTTAATTCGATATGTGGCATCTAGTTCTCCTGCAGTATCTTAAATGATTTTCTATCTCTGTTGCATGCCGTTCAAGTTGCGTAGTCATAGCTACGATTGCATTGTTTTTTATAAGGCAAAGC
>CAYXLV010000211.1:0-4092 GCA_964465995.1 uncultured Coxiellaceae bacterium
TTTCAAAAGATTGCTGTCGATCTATAATTAACTTAGCAAACGCTTCAATCGAATCTGCCACATCAAAAATTGCCATATCATCTGCAAATTGGACACAGTCGCGATATTTTGCTTCTTGTGCCTCATCAAAAAAAGGCATGATAACTGGCTTTGCGCAAACTGCTGCTTCTAACATGGTTGTTGAACCAAACCCACAAACGACATCCGAATTCAATATTAGCTGATGCGCATCTTCCGTTGCTGTTAGCTTTAAATTTTTAATAGCCGCAATATCAATACCCTGCTCTTGGCAAGCTTGCTGAATACGATCAAAACATTCAGCCACCCATTT
The DNA here is from genome assembly GCA_964465995.1 of uncultured Coxiellaceae bacterium. GTDB lineage: Bacteria > Pseudomonadota > Gammaproteobacteria > Coxiellales > Coxiellaceae > CAYXLV01. The sequence continues at coordinate 332 of CAYXLV010000211.1, forward strand.
AGTTTTAATCACAAATTCAAGCTGCGGATGCTGCAATGCCAGCTTGGTAAAAGTAAAGTGAACATTTTTAAATAGCTTCACATAACCAAGATCATCATTTTCTGAAAATCCATTAAGAACACCGCATAAACCTGCAGAATGAGTAAAACTAAACAAGGTAACCCGGTTGTTTTTTTGCGAAGCTGCTACCGGTATTTTCTTAACAAAGGCATCCATGCGCAAACAACCTGCCGCTGTTACTTGATTAGGTTTAGCAAATCCAGACTGCACTAATAAATCACGCATAATTTGATTATGCACAATAATATGATCACCTCGAAAGCGGCCAAATTGCTGACAGACTTCTAACTGACGCATTTTTTGATGCTGATTGGTTTTTAAATTTTCTCGATGCAAAACGATGTATGGCACACCTAATTGGCTTGCTACCACACCCCAATCAAGATCTCTTTTGTAGTGAATTGCTGCACTAATCACACAGTCAATGGAAACTTGTTTTAGTAGAGCCTTAAAAAAAACTGATAATTTGCGCCTAAATCTATTTTGCAATCTTTCAATTAAACTGTTACTCACTGGATTAAAGTACTGCTCTGGCTTTAATCCCAGTAAACGCTTATCCGCAAAAAGGGTAATTAAACGGCCTTGCCAGCTGGATGATATGGTTAAAATTCTAAATAATCCTGTTTGCGATAATACCTCTAAGTCTCCACGAAATCGCTCGCTGGAAAGTGCTAATATCGTGACAATATTTGCATCGGCCTTTGGCAAATCAGGCGCCACTTCAACTAAGCTTTTGCTAAAAAAATTGGCAACAGGCCAACTGATTTTAAGATTAACCATGCCATTAATCATTTTTTTCGCTACTATTTTTGCAACTGTTAGCATGTTGTTAATACTCTCCTTGCTGGTACATCCAGGCAGCAAGTTTTAACTCACTCGGCTCATCAATATTGACAGTGGGTCGGTCAATTACCACGCCAACACAATGATTACCAATAATGGTTTTTTTAGTTAAAATTGCTTCACGTTTAGCTGCATAGCAATAGCCATTTCGAAAATAATAATCACCGATCGCTTGGCGATTACTAAAGCTTTCGCCATTCTCCAAATAAAATTTTAACAATCCCTCATTATTAACTTCTAAAGTTTTTTGCGGTGAATAATGACCAGGCACTTTACTAATTGTTGTGGCCGACAAGCCATTGCTTGACACTAAAGCGTGCATGGTTTTTTCCAAATCAGCCGACCTTCTTAAAGGACTCGTCGGTTGCAACCACAACGCAATATCAAACCTTCGATTGTAATAATCCTCTGCTGCTAACCAGGCATGCTGCCAAGCATCAATAGCCAAGGCGGTATCGGATGCCAGTGCTGCAGGACGCATAAAAGGTACATCAATCTGATAACGGCGTGCTTCTTCGGCGATTTCAGCATCGTCTGTTGACACGATGGCGCAATCTATCCAGTCAATTTCTTTGATCAAATCAGCGGTAATACCCACTAAAGATCGCCCGCCAATTTCACAAAGGTTTTTTCTGGGAATACCTTTGCTGCCGCCGCGTGCGGGAATAATAGCAAGCGTTGTTAAACCTTGGTAAGACATGCGCTGTGTTGTTCCTCTTCGACATAACTTAACGTTTTTTGAATCTTAATTTCTACTGTTGCTAAAATATCAGCGATTTTTGCGCCGGCGGTGCCATCACCAAACAGCGTTGAACTCGGATATTTGCCATGTGCAATCTGTTGTTGTATCGCCTGTGCAATGGCGTTAGCTGCATAATCGACATGCATAACATTGCTAGCATGCTCTCGTCCCAGCTGACGGTTGCCAATATTGACCGCAGGTACGCCTAAAAATGCACCTTCGCGTAAAGCGGAACTGGAATTACCAATAAGACAAGCGGCATTATTAATTAATCGCGCATAATCTTCGACGGCAAAATTGCGATAAAAATGCAAATAATCTGGCGAGTGTTTTTCGCGAAACATGCGCAAGCCTTTTGATACATCATCGGAACCGGCATCTGCATTTGGCCATAGCCAAACAGTTTGCATTTTAATGCTCTCGATGGCTTCTAGCGTCTGATTAATTTGCGCAAAGCCAGAACCGTATTCGGTAGTGACTGGGTGCTGCAAGACAACAATATAAGGCTTGGTAATATCTAATTTGGAACCCACACCTTTATAAATATCAAATAAATTTTCATGCAATGTCAAATCCATCTTGGCCACGATATCAATCGCTGGACAACCGGTCTCAAACACCATGGATTTTTTCTCGCCCATGCGCAATACATAATTAGCCGCACGTTGTGTGGCTGGGAAATGGACATGTGCTAATTTCGTAATGGCATGACGCACGCTTTCATCAATTGAGCCTGTTACCTCACCGCCTTGCGTGTGTGCGAGTGGAATATTCATATAACTAGCTGCAATTGCGGTAGCCATTGTTTCATGACGATCCGCAATAGTTAATACGATATCGGGCCGCATATTTTCAAAAATGGTGCTTAATTCTAAAATGGCTAAGCCGGTTGACTTCGCCATGGTGGTTGGGTTTTCACCTTCAACTACTGAATACACTGCAGCATCAATGGTAAAACCATCGCGCTCAATAACATCACGCACATTACCATAACGATATAATAAAGCTGAGCAGCCCACGACTAACTTTAACTCTAAATCAGGGTGTTGCTGAATTTGTTGTAGTACAGATTTAATCCGCCCATAGTTAGCGCGGCTGTGCACAATCACACAAATTTTTCTTTTTTTATTTGGCATTTTTATCATCTCAATTAAGCTAAAAAGGTTTCATCTAGTAATTCATTGGCATGAATATCTTTTAATAAGCGCTTACCAATGACGCCATGTTGCTTAGATGGCGGGATACCATCGCCTGGTTTCTTGCAGGTTAACATTGCCTCGGTAATCACAGTGCCAGCTTTTAAGGAGGTTTTAACGGCTAAACTTTTCGCAAATAACTGTTTGGTTTGCACCAGCTGTAAGGCCATTTGGTCTTTATCGACTGGGTGCTGCTGCATCGTTGCAAATGCGTTTCGCACAGCAACTAAATGTGTTAACTCATCAATTGTGATCGACGCAATCGTATCCGGACCAAAGCAACGCTTATCAAAAGTCACGTGTACTTCTAAAAAAGCCACGCGTTTAGCCAGCACCGCTAAACCTGGGTAAACCGTACCTGAATGATCGGACAACCCCACTGGACAGTGGTATTTTTGATGCAAAGTATCGATAACGTTAAGGCCAACCTCTGTTAGTGGTGTTGGATATTGGCTGGTACACTGCAATAATCCATATGGCACTTTATGCTGCTGAAAAAAATTCACTGCCTCATCTATTTCTGCCAAACTGCTCATGCCAGTGCTAAGCAAAATCGGCTTACCGGTTTGGATCATTGCCATCAATAGGTCTTTTGAATTAACCTCACCTGAACCAACCTTCCAAAACGGCATATTCAATCGATCTAACAATGAAACAGCCGCCACACTAAAAGCGCTACTTAAAAATAACAAACCTTTATCTTGCGCATGCTTAGCCAGTGACTGCCATTGCTCATCGGTAAATTGCATGCGCTGCCAGTAATCGTAACGACTCTTATCTTGATAGCTAAAAGGCACACGAAACTGTTCATTGATAGTCGATTCTTCTGCAGCAATATGAGTTTGGAACTTAATCGCGTCGGCTCCGGTGTCAGCAACAGCATCAATATAGGCATGCGCCATACCCAGCGACCCATCATG
>CAYXLV010000212.1:0-4021 GCA_964465995.1 uncultured Coxiellaceae bacterium
TGTTGTTGTTGTTGTTGTTGTTGTTGTTGTTGTTGTTGTTGTTGTTGTTGTCGGTTAGGTTTGCCTTCTTATTATAAATGAGCTCATTATCATAAGAATTGACCATTTCAGCTATCTTAGCTTGATGTTTTCTTAAAAATTCTGTTAGGTAGACTTGACAATTTTTTTGGTTTTTTTTGTAGTTTGTAAAGTATCTAAAATAGTGGGCAATAAGAATTAACGTTAATTTTGGTAGTACCACGCAGCAGTCTGATTTGTTCGCATTTTCTTGCGGAGCAAGAACGAGCATGGGTATATCATTTTCTTGTCGGTTTGGTTTTTTCGATAAATTTTTTTCAGGCGCTGATGAGGTATCTGTCGGTTCTTGTGCTGGTGTTATTGATGTATATTGTTTGACAGTATAATTATTTCTAAAAGAACAAGTAAAGTAGAACTGTTTCCCGGTGATATTATGGTCAAGATTATCGCTAACAGGCTTATGAATAACAACTAATGAGTCTATAGGTTTTATTTCTGGCGAGTGAAGATCAACTATATTGACTGATTGATCCTTAGCCCGCTGGTTGTCAGGCTTTAGTGGTTTTCCTTCGTAAGTGGCACAGTTAAAGAATGTCGTCATCTCTACTTCTTTTGTTTTATGATCCATCATTACTCTTTTTACTGCGCTCTCAATGGCCTGCAATCGTTTAGCGATCTGTTCTATTGTAAATTTATTGTTGGGTTTAATAATCAGTTTTTGTGAAATCGCTTTTGGATAATCATTGCGTGCTGTGGATGTGCTATTAGTAATGTATCCATGGAATAAATGATCATGTGTCATAAGCTTGAGATTTTTTTCATTAGAAATTTCACTTTTAATATACTCGTCAAGTTCATCAAATGTAGCAGGGGCGTTGTTGATATTATCTTCGTGTTTTGTCTTAGGCATGAACCTTATCTCATTGGCTAGTAGTTTGGATAAATTTGAATCTAGCCAAGTATAAAGCAGTTTTATTAAAAGAATCTTAACAATGAAAATTTTATTGCGCGAGGAATCTATTGCCGGCAAAAATCGCTGAATCGTTGTAGTACTTTGCATAACGAGTAGCCTCTAGAGGGAAAATACAGCTATTTTCACCGCTGCTTGCAACAATGCGGCAGTGTCAATAATGTTTATTGTGTACAATCGCCTTAGCTGGTCATAAAGAGCTCAAGACACTCATTAAGATATTGCTTGCCGTGAGCTGTTGTTTGTAGATGCTGTTGATTAACTGTCAGAAAATTATTCGCCTTGGCAGCCGCAATAGCTTTTTCAATAGACTCAATCGGTAATCCAGTCCGGTTTGTAAACAATGCTATTTCGATCGGTTGGCATAGGCGTAATGCATTTAGCATAAATTCTAATGGTAATTCATGGTCAGCTATAATGACTTGCTCATGAATAAAATCTGCCTGCGTTTGCAGGTAACTTTTGGGGTGCTTTTTATTCCATGCACGTAACACCTCTCCTGTCGTTGTGGTAACTTTGCTGTGAGCGCCAGCACCAATGCCAATATAGTCACCAAATTGCCAGTAATTTAGATTGTGTTGGCACTGCATGTCGGGTTTCGCGTAAGCAGAAATTTCATATTGTTGGTAATTGTGGTGTTGTAGTAACTGCTGGCCTTGGCATTGCATCTCCCATAATAAATCATCGTTGGGTAAGGTGGGCGGAAAACGATGAAACAACGTATTGGGCTCTAGTGTTAATTGGTACCAAGATAAATGCGTCGGCGCCAAAGCAATTGCAGAATTTAAATCGGCTAGCGCTTGTGCAATGGTTTGTTGCGGTAAGCCAAACATGATATCTAAGTTAAAACGTTCAAAGCCGGCATTTTTCGCCACAGCGACGGCATTGAGTGCCTCGCTAGCATCGTGAATGCGACCAAGCTTTTGCAGTTTCTCATTTTGTAAACTCTGCACGCCAATTGAAAGTCGATTGATACCAGCACGCCGAAAACCTTGAAATCGATTTTGTTCAACAGTGCCTGGGTTGGCTTCTAAGGTGATTTCAATGTCTTTGCTAAATCGTAAATGCTGGGTTAATGCGTTTAATAATTGATCAAAACTGGCCGCTTGAAACAGGCTGGGAGTGCCGCCGCCAATAAAGATACTGTGTATTTCGCGATCCTGCACCCAGGCAAGTTTGCTGGTTAAGTCAGCTAATAATGCTTGAATATACTGCTTTTCAGGCATCTCACCCCGCTGCGGATGCGAGTTAAAGTCACAATACGGGCATTTGCGCACGCACCATGGGATGTGAATATAAAGGCTTAGTGGTATGATATTGGCTGTTAACATGTCGCGGATTGTAGCATAGATGTGCTAAGATTCGCTCTAACTAGGATTTAGAAGAAGGTAACTACTGAATGCGGCTGATGAGAAATGGGTTATTTGCTTTATTGTTGATGCTCTTATTGCCCACTTCATTTGCTGCTGCTTCTGTCTCATCCAATCTACCACCGGAAACTTACGGTTTATCACTCTGCCAAAATCCACAATTTAAATGCATCAAAGTGCGCCATGGTCGTAAATGGTACCAAGTTGAACGCCAAGATTATTATCGCGATTTAGTGATGCGCTTAAATCGCACGAATGTGGCGTTAAAATACCGTGATTGGATTATCGTTCCTAGAAACATTCGCAAGATTCACTACATGCAATTATCCCCCTTGCCACAACACATTAAACCAACAGGCAAGCGCCTCATCGTAATTGATTTGCGCAAATTTGCATTCGGTGCTTATAAAGCTGATGGACAACTTGCTTGGTGGGGCCCAGCCACCGGTGGTAAAGCGTGGTGCGATGATTTAGATCGTTCCTGTAAAAGTGCGGCAGGTGTTTTTAAAATTTATCGTATTCAAGGAGCAAACTGTCGTTCATCGAAATACCCATTAGACGAAAATGGCGGCGCACCGATGCCGTATTGCATGCATTACTACAAAGGATTTGCGATTCATGGTTCCACATTATCCGGTTTTCAAAATCGCAGTCGTGGATGCGTGCGTTTATTCAATGCGGATGCAAAGTGGTTAAGTGAAGATTTTGCCAAGATTGGCACTAAGGTTATTGTTTGTCGAAAACATCATGCTAAGGATTGTGAGCATGTCGAAGCTACCAAAAATAACGCAAACTAAACAGCTTGCGCAAACACGTTTATTTACCGTTGAGCAAATACATTTGCAATTTAGTAACGGGCAAGAGCGCGATTACGAGCGTATCAAAGGACGCGCTAAAGCAGGCTCGGTGATGATTCTGCCGATGCTAGATGCGAAAACTTTTTTGCTGGTGCGCGAATACGCGGCGGGCATTCATGATTATTTATTAGCCTTTCCTAAAGGCTTGGTGGAAAACGGTGAAGATGCACTAGCCACTGCCGATCGCGAATTAAAAGAAGAAGTGGGATACGGTGCTGAGGATTTACAAGTAATTAAAACCTTTAGCAGCTCGCCCGGTTATATGTCAGCCAAAATGCAACTGGTGTTAGCACAAAACCTTTACCCAGCAACCGCAGAGGGTGATGAACCTGAAGCCATTGAAGTGGTGCGATGGTCGATTGATAAAATTGATGAGTTATTAAATCATCCGGAATTTCATGAAGCGCGTAGTATTGCGGCTTTATTATTATTAGAGAGATATTGGCATGTATGAACCTTCGCAACTATTGCCTTCGATTATTGAGCTCGCAATTCAAGCAGGCAAAGCGATTTTACCATTTCGAAATGATCCAAATTTATTAGACGTTAAACGCAAGGCGGATAATACACCTTTAACTGCTGCTGATTTAGCCGCACATCAATTGATTCAAACTGGTTTAGAAAAACTCACGCCGGATGTTCCATTAATTTCTGAAGAAGGTGCAATACCCGCTTTTGTGGATCGTTGTAATTGGCAATCTGTTTGGATTGTGGATCCATTAGATGGTACGCGTGGTTTTGTTAATGGCTCCGAAGAATTTACGGTGAATATTGCGTTGATTCAAAATCATCGACCTGTGTTAGGT
>CAYXLV010000213.1:0-4014 GCA_964465995.1 uncultured Coxiellaceae bacterium
ATTTAAATGCCAACCCAGTTGGAGGAGTTTGCTAATGAGTGATACGTTTGCCAGCATTGAACAAGCACTTGCCGATTTGCAGCAAGGTAAAATGATTATTTTAGTGGATGATGAGCAACGCGAAAATGAAGGCGATTTAATTTTGGCCGCAGAATTTGTCACCCCAGAAGCGATTAATTTTATGACCAAGTACGCCCGCGGTTTGGTGTGCATGCCATTAACTGCAGCGACTTTTACGCGTTTAAATATTCCTGCCATGGTCAGTCAAAATCGTTCAAAACAACAAACCGCATTTGGTGTCTCCATTGGGGCAGCGCAAGGCATTACAACAGGTATTTCGGCAGCCGATCGTGCGCAAACCGTCAAGGTGGCCGCGAATCCCGCTAGCACTGCTGACGATATTGTAATGCCCGGGCATATGTTCCCATTGCGAGCGCGCGATGGTGGTGTGTTAGAGCGCGGCGGACACACAGAAGGCAGTATTGATTTAATGCGCTTAGCAGGCTTGCAACCGGCTGCGGTGATTTGTGAAGTGATGAATGCTGATGGCAGTATGGCGCGTTTACCGGACTTAATGCAGTTTGCACGCGAGCATCAGCTGCATGTGGTGAGCATTGCAGATTTAATTATTTATCGTCAGCAGCACGAATCCATTATTGAAAAAGTATCAAGCGCTAACTTGCCACTGCATCAGTATGGTGATTTTGTCGTGCATTCTTTTCGCAGCAAAATAAATGGCACTGAACATTTAGCAGTAGTAAAGCTGAATCAGCATACCCATCAACCACCGTTAGTGCGTCTTCATTCTGAATGTTTAACAGGAGATGTGTTCGGTTCAGCGCGTTGTGATTGTGGTCATCAATTGGATTTAGCGTTAGCGCAAATTGCCGAGCAAGGTGGCGTGTTAGTTTATTTACGCCAAGAAGGCCGCGGCATTGGTTTGGCGAATAAAATTAAAGCCTACGCTTTGCAAGACCAAGGTTTCGATACTGTCGAAGCCAATCAACACTTAGGTTTTGCGGCCGATCAGCGCGATTATGGTGTGGCTGCAGCAATGCTACAAAGCTTGCAAGTTGATCAGCTTAAATTGCTGACCAATAACCCGAAAAAAATAGAGCGCTTGCAATGCTATGGCATTAATGTTGTTGAGCGCATTCCGTTAGAAACCAAACCGACCAAAGCCAATATGCATTATTTAAAAACCAAGCGTGAAAAACTTGGGCATTTACTGAATTTGCTTGAAGATGAAAATACCGTTTAGTGTTTAGCATCATTTTTTATAACCATTTAATTTTGGAGAGAAACTATGAAAATTGCCGTCATTACCAGTCGTTTTAATGAGCCTGTCACCGAAAGTCTATTTAAGGGTGCAATGGAGCGTTTAGAAGAAGTTGGTATTGCACGCGATGATATCGCCACCGCGTGGGTGCCTGGTGCCGTGGAGTTACCATTAATCGCCCAGCAATTTGCCATGCGTTTGGAATACGATGCCATTATTTGTTTAGGCGCGGTCATTCGTGGTGAAACAGGGCATTACGATTATGTTTGTGAGCAAGTCAGCCAAGGTTGCCAACGAGTTAGTTTGCAATTTAATGTGCCGGTGATTTTTGGTGTGCTCACAACTGATAACGCGGAACAAGCTTTTGCGCGTGTTGGTGGTGCTAAAGGTCATAAGGGTCGTGAAGCAGTTGATGCGGCGATTGATATGATGAAGTTAATGCAAAAGTTGAAAGCAGAAATTGCGTTTGAAGATGATTAAGCGTAATGCTTTTTTAGCATAAACAAATGCCGCATGGCGGGCGCAAAAGGTGGTCTGACCCCTTAATAAATCATAGTGACGCTCGCATTAACTTCCAACTTGGGTGCAGGCTTATTCGAGGGATATAATCGTGTTTTAGGGTCACTGCTTGGGTGAGTGTAGCTATTCTAAAATAATAAGCTAAATGGTAATTGGATGGCTTTAATCTCTTGAAGTCATTTATTGAGCTTTGTAAGATCTTCTGCTTTTTCTTAAGGCTTGCTTAAAGCCGATTTTTTCAATGGGTTTTTACTGCTTTAAATTGCTTTATGCTTATTTTGTGGTAGGCTGCCGAAAAAAAAACAGTGTGACTTTGGAGAAATTGATATGCGAAGAGACAGCCGCCGTCATAATTATGAAAACGCGATATATTTATCCTATACCCAGGAAGGTCGTGCAGCACTACAGCGCCAGCAAGACGAGCTGGCTAAGCAAATACTTAAAATAGACAAAGAGCGTCGTCAGCAATTAGCTATTCAGGATATACCAGAAAAATATCGAGATTTAGTCGGACTTGATCAGTTTAAACATCTTTTGATTTTTCGCAAACTTAGTAAAGAAACACAACATGCGTTGATGAGCCGGTTTTTGACGAGATTAAACACATTTATTGATGATGATGTTACGTATCATGGAGTGCCTGTTAAGATCAGTATTTATGATAATCCAGCAATCGATATATTAGGGCTGCGTGTGAAAGGTGAGCCGCGTAAAGGAGCAGACCCTAATAACAATAATGCTCCGTGTTGGGAAAAAGATGAGTTAATGCCATATGCCACATACAGTTTTAATGTTACAAGGATTGAGAGAGAAGTTATCGATAAAATTAAAAAAAACTATAAATGGCACCCCACAATTGGGCGTGATTCGAGTGCTTGTACTGGATGTAATTTGTCTAACTATGAGAAAAGTGAACACACTAGATTAACTGTAAAAATCGAAGAGTTTCTTAACTTCCTTAGAGATGATCTAGGTAATGTGAAATACTTGCTTGAAATTGAGCAGTCCGGACAAAAGCCATCTGTAATGATGACTGCTTATCTAACAAATCAATTGCAGCCGCAAGAAGCAGAGCGAAGGGTTGATGTTGATAAGCTTACCCCTCTCCAACTTAATCAGGAATTTAAGCAATTTTTAGCAAAAAGCAAGCCTGACTTGGAATTAGATAAAATAAGTGTTGTGCGTAATGATACATATAAATGTTATCAGGTGTATTGTGGTGATTTAGATGCTAGAGGTAAGGTTTATGCTGTGCTGAGTAATTTTATATGTAGTAATAACTATCAAAAAGAGATTGCATTTTTTCCTAGCGAAAAAGATGAGAAAGGTAAGTCAATTGTAAAGCTCACTGAATATGGCACTAAACTACTTAATAACAAACTTTTTGGAGTCAATTTAACCTTGGAGTATATTCATAATGGTGTAATGAGCTCTAATCAAGGTGCAGATGCTCTTTTTACTTATGAGGAAGCAGCTGACCACAGTGGTTTCAAAATCAAGGCTAATGACAAACCAAGCTTGCAGCTGATTAAGCGGTATCTAGCGAGTGTGGTGCAGTCGGAAATGGATAGTCAAGCTAACGAAATTTTTTTGCCGGTTGTTGCATATGTGCAACTTGCAGAAAAAGTTGCAAAAGAGCGATTTGAGGTTGGTGAAGGATTGTTTAATAGTTTAAACCGTGTCCGAAAGGCTGCTAAATTGGAAGAGAAACAAGGAATTATCAATCAATTTATTGAGCAGATAATAAGTGAGCCAAATTTTCTTAATTGTCAGAATACGTATCCGGCTAATAAGATCCGGGGTGTTACATTGTTTATGCGTCTAATTATATTGGCTGCACGTAGCAATGATGATGATACTAGGAAAGTGTTCACATCTGCTATTGTTAGTATTATTGAAAATAAGACTTGTGTTAAAGCAATAAACTTGGTACTGCAAGATTACGATGGTAAAACATTGCTAAGTCATTTACTTTGGCTGACCCATCGCACAACTGATGACACGTTTTTTAAGTCGATGACACATGTGTTTACAACATTATTAACGCACTTGAAAAATGATCCACAGAAGTTTAATTATGTTTTATCGATAAGAGATAAATTTGGTAAATCATTCTTGACGAATATACTGGTTGAGCCTTTTGATGGGAGTTTTTTGGTCAATTTTAGGAGCATTCATCAAGGCTTTAGAAATGCTCAGTATGAGTTTATACAGAG
>CAYXLV010000214.1:0-2506 GCA_964465995.1 uncultured Coxiellaceae bacterium
GTCAATGGCAAACCAGTTAGGCAATATGTTTTCTTTTGTTGAGCAAAAACGACCTGGAAACCTAATGGAAGAAATTTTTCAGAATGGTGATGAAGATACAAACTTTCATCTAAATTCATCACAGCTCAAAAGAGCAAAAATGGAAATGCCAAGAGAAAAAATTAAACAAGTCGAAGAATTGGAGTTACGACTTAAAAATAAACAGGATATTTTTTTTGGTAGAATTGCCAAAGTAATCGAATTGATTGATGAGTTTTTAGTTTTACCCAATGATCTAGAAGAGGTCGAATATCATATTCAGAATGAATTTAACTGTGATACATCTGCAGATTACTTGTTCAGTAAACTGCTGGAAAACTCTAAAACCAATAATAAATTAGCATCAAATGAGCAGTTTCTTGAGCTAAAAGAAATATTTGGTTCGGATAAAAAATCACCAGAAAAAGATAGCTCTAGGCCTTATGAAGTAAAAGGTTTTTTTAGTAAAACAAAAGACGAAAACTCAACTCAACCACAGCATGATGCCCATGACTCAAAGCCCAGCAATCGCAACGGATGAGGGAATAGCACGGTCAGGACGCACCTGCTAATTGTCCCAATTGCTTACTTAACTCTATGATTCTAAAGGAGATCAACTCTAGGCCGGGCTGGCTGGCGTCTCATTTAAGTTATAACGTTTTTTTCTTTAGCTTAACTAAAATTGTTTTCATGATAAAAAAATCACAGAAACTTGCATATACAGCTGATTCGCGGGCTAGTGTTTTATCTACGATCTCCCCTTGGTGAAAAGTCAGCGCACGTGTTGCAGTGCAGCTTTGTCTCGCAATCTAAAAATCAAAAGTTATCGTTTATTTTTTTAAATGAGAAGCCAGCTAGACCGACCTAAGGTTAGACTTTTTTAGAATCATAAAGTTAAGCAAGCAATTGGGACAATTAGCAGGTGCGTCCTAGCTCGTATTCAAAGCCTGGATTAGAGCAAATTAGCTGACGACCTCTATTAATTAAACGATATGCCGTTTTTACGCTAACCCCCAAATATAAAGCAATCTCAGTTGGGGTGCGCTGAAAAACATCTACCGCCCAAGCACTGGCTATCGACCTTGCCTGCATCACTGAAGGGCTACGCCTTTGTGTAAAGAGCAGCTGGTGCGAGGTATTGCATAGGCTCGCAGCCTGCATAGCAAGATTCTCAAATACAAAATCTTCATCGTGAGCGGTGCGAATAATATTGCGCTTTGACAGTGCATTGCGTATGAAATACTGATCACCTAATATACCCACATCAGACAAGTTTTTTTCTTGATCCGTTAGTGTGTCGCGATGTTTCCAGCCTATATTTTTAACTTTCAGAATCGTGCCAAACTTTGCATTTGCCAATTCTTTTTCAGTAAGATCCGCTAACATTGCCTTGTGATAATCGCCTATCGCTTTTTCATGATCATTATTAAAAAAATCCCACACAGCACTAACATCGTGCCAATCATAAGCCTTCTGCCCTAACAATGCACCATGACCACACCATGGAAACATACTTAGCTCATCTAAATTCTTAACTAATTTTGCGCGCAATGGGTTTCTATGAATGTATTTTATGAGTGTAAAAAAATAGCTATCTTGCTGACACAGTATCGATTTAAAACGATTTTGAAATAAATGACCAGGGCGATCATGGCGTTTATTGTAGTACATTGCATAGCTTGTCAAGAAAGGCTGCATAAACTTCTCGATTGGAATGGTTGTCCTTTGAGTCAGTAAATGAAAATGATTGGGCATTAGCACCCAGGCAAAACATTTCACTTTTTTGCACTTTAGGTATTGACCAAGTTTATTTAAAAAATATTGATAATCATTACTATCTGAAAATATTTTTTGTTTGGCAACACCTCTCGCTATAACGTGGTGCAGCGCATTTGGATAATCAGGCCTTTTCTTATTACTCATGAACGTAAGATTAACCGAATAAAAATGGCGGTCGCAATACGGGATTGCTATTAAATCAGGACGCACCTGCTAATTGTCCCAATTGCTTGCTTAACTCTATGATTCTAAAGAAGCCCAACCTTAGGTCGGTCTGGCTGGCGTCTCATTTAAGAAGGCTTAAATTTTCAATGTTATTTTTTTATTGGCCGGATAATATATTTTTTTATCACCTGTTCTGTTCCATTATTAGAAACTGCGCCAAATACAAACTATTGGGCCGGAGAAACTGGTTCAGGAAAAACGGTTATATTAAGCGTTAATTGATCAGTAAGTGGATTTATTGGAGGCTCTTAAGATATACGGTCCTCTTTCAACAAAAGAGCTCCATGAGCAACGTCTTGCTCAATAGGCCCGCTTTCATTAGCAGGCAGCATGAGCTTTAAAATACTATTGATTTTATTGAGTGAGTTAACGGGGGCGTTGCCCGCTAGAGATGAGTGTTTTGAGCACTTGGCGGCAATATAAATGATGTTGGCATTGCGGGCAATGACGGCGATGAGTTTTGATTGACTGCGCTTATCTAGAT
>CAYXLV010000214.1:2516-3983 GCA_964465995.1 uncultured Coxiellaceae bacterium
CTAGATATCACGCATTCGGCATCAGGCAAGATAGCTTTCCCTTTATTACTACTTTTTGGTTGAGCAGATAATGAGCTCACAGGGCATTGATTCTTGAGCTAAGGTGATATTATTCGCCACGTGAAAAAATAACTGCATTTGACTTCATGGTTAGCTTAACTTAATGTCAGCGCTTAGATGTAAGATTCGAGCATTCACATTAACTTAAAATAATGAAACTTAAATTAATATTTATTAGGAGTGCTGAAGTCTCAACAATGAATGATTATTTAATTTCTATATTACAATAATTCACCATCACACTGATGATGCAACCATAAGATGATAATGAATGGCGCAGTGTAGAGAGAAAAAAATTAGAATCCCTGGTTTCGAAGTAGCGCTCAAAATTTGGGGTCCCAGTAATGCTAAGCCAGTTTTGTGTCTTCATGGAATGATGGACAATGCTGCGAGCTTCGATCTAATTGCTCCGCTGTTGCCGAAACTGCAATTATTTGCAGTTGATTATCCCGGTGTTGGATTGTCTAGCCATTACCCTGAAGGCATACTACCACATTGGAAAAACGACGCATTTTTAATGCTGCATTTGATTGAAGCTCTAGGCTGGAGTCATTTTGATATTATTGCGCATTCACTGGGGTCGCTATTAGGAACAACGCTAGCGATGGCAAAACCCAATCAAGTTGATAAATTAATATTTCTGGATATTTTAGGTCCAACAGTAAATTTTATCGAACAGAGAAACACCTATTTGCATGATGACGTTAATGATTATTTAACGTATCAAGAGCAAGAAAGGGTTGTTTTCCCAGAGTTGGAACAGGCAATTCAAGATAGAGTGAAGATTGGTAATATAAGTTATCAAGCTGCAAAGGCATTGGTATCTCGTAGAACAAAGCGGTGTAAAGACGGTTGGGTTTGGCGGTTTGACTCACGTTTAAGGTGTGTGAGCTCGACACTCCCTTATGAAGACGAGCTTCGAGCAGCATTTAAAGCGATTAAATCACCCGTCTGCCTCATTCGTGCCAAACAGGGTGTACCTTATCCAGAGCCTATTTTTCAAGGCAGGGCAGAATCAATTAATAATCTTAGTATTTATGAATTAGAAGGCGGTCATCATGTGCATATGGATGATCCGGAGCCTGTTGCAAATGTTGTTGCGGGGTTTTTGTGTGATCCTGCGGTTGATGGTTGAGTTTGAGCGGGGTTGCTGCGTTTGAATTTTTATCTGATGGGTCAGGCTGTAATAGTAAGGGTTTTTTGCTGGTGCAGTAATTAAGTATTTAAGGTTTTATCAAGAGCGAATGAGTAGCTAATAAGAAAAAGTAGTTTATAACCAGTGATAAAACTTCGGTGTTGCTGCCAGATATCTTGGGTAATGATATGTCGAAATATTCAGATTATTTTGAAGCCTGCCGCTTGAAGCATAATCATAGAGACTATACAAGTGCGGGTGTCGTATCGCAT
>CAYXLV010000215.1:0-3968 GCA_964465995.1 uncultured Coxiellaceae bacterium
GTTTGCGATGGTTTGTTTGATATTTGTGCGGGGTCGCGTTTTGTTCTAGGCGCTGCTTGCTGTTTAGGCGCGTTGCTTGGCACCGCTTTTTGCGTGGACTTTGGTTGATTTTGATTGCAACTGATATTTGATTGGGGTTTTTTATTGGGTGTTTCTTCTGGCGAAACTTTTGCAGCCAGTTCAGGGAACAGCTCTGAGATTGTAGGCTCTGGCGGTAATGGTTTTTGTGG
Source organism: uncultured Coxiellaceae bacterium (assembly GCA_964465995.1). Lineage (GTDB taxonomy): Bacteria > Pseudomonadota > Gammaproteobacteria > Coxiellales > Coxiellaceae > CAYXLV01. The sequence continues at coordinate 231 of CAYXLV010000215.1, forward strand.
TGGTGGCAAGATGTCTGGTTCGATAGGTGCTTTATAATTGATTGTGTGTACCGGAACCTTGTTTGTCAGTTTGCATATTTTATGGTGAATTTCTGTTTGTAGTCTTTCATTGATATCGGGATTTGTAATATCAAAACCAATTTCACCTCTGACTTGCGTTTCAATTTGATTATAATTTCCATCACGTTGTTTTTCTATTCTTTGGCGTTGTTTCTTAAATTTATTCTTATAAGTGTTGAGTTTGATAATATAAACAGCCAATTGTAATAATTGAATAATTTTTAGTGATTCCATCTCGTCGGCAGAGCTTGCTTTCTTTGCGATTATTTCTCCAAATAATTTGATATCTTCTAGGCTGAAAGTATCCCGTTTCTCTGTAAGATAGCTGTAAATTGCATTAAATTCAGAAATAGCCCAGCAATACCTAATGGCACGAGTTAAATTTTCGGCTTCTACTTCAGGGCGTATTTCAGGTTTTTTTTCTGGTTTTGCGGCTGGGATTTCAAAATTGGGATTCATATAGCACCTATATTACAGAGTATTATTGGTGCTAGAGTATATGGCGCAAATATTAAAATAGTCTTAAATTATAGGGGTAAATACAACTATTTATCCGTACGTAACCGCGTGATATTACATTCTGTAAACTCCATAAACGGTATCTTTTATAGGTGCATTAAGTACAGATGACAAACATAAACCGAGAATTTTCCGAGTATTCATAGGGTTAATAACACCATCATCCCATAAGCGGGCACTAGCGTAGTATGGATTGCCTTGGTTTTCATATTGCATGCGAATCGCTTCAATAAACTTTGCCTGAGCGGCCTCAGGCCAGGTATCGCCGTGACGTGCTAATTGTTCACGTTTCACTTGAGCTAGGACATTGGCAGCTTGTTCACCGCCCATTACCCCAATGCGCGCATTAGGCCATAAAAATAAGTAGCGTGGATCATAAGCCCGCCCGCACATCGCATAATTCCCAGCGCCGTAACTGCCACCCAGTATCATAGTGATTTTTGGAACTGATGCACTGGCAACAGCATTCACCATTTTGGCACCGTGCTTGGCGATACCATTGTGTTCGTATTTTTTGCCGACCATAAAGCCGGTGATATTTTGCAAAAACACCAATGGAATTTTGCGTTTGCAGCAGAGCTGAATAAAGTGCGTGCCTTTTAAGGCGGAGTCTGAAAATAAAATACCGTTGTTAGCAATAATACCAACCGGCACACCATGAATATGCGCAAACCCACAAATTAAGGTTGAGCCAAACAGCGCTTTAAATTCATCGAGTTCTGATCCATCAACAATACGCGCAATAACTTCGCGCATATCGAAAGGATAACGTGGGTCGATATTAACTAAGCCAAGTAGCTCTTTGGGGTCATATAAAGGTTCTATGCTGGGAGCGAGTTGACTATCAACGTGTTTGCGGCGATTTAAATTTTTGACGATATCGCGGGTGATTTGTAAAGCGTGTGCATCATCATTGGCATAATGATCGGCAACACCAGAAATTTTGCAGTGCACGGCAGCGCCGCCTAAATCTTCGGCAGACACCTGTTCGCCAGTGGCAGCTTTCACTAGTGGTGGTCCGCCTAGAAAAATAGTCGCCTGGTTTTTCACCATCACGGCTTCATCAGCCATCGCGGGTACATAAGCGCCCCCAGCCGTGCAAGAACCCATAACGACAGCAATTTGTGGAATATTCTTTGCTGATAAATTTGCTTGGTTATAAAAAATTCGGCCAAAGTGATCGCGATCAGGAAAGACTTCGTCTTGCTTAGGTAAATAGGCACCGCCAGAATCGACTAAATAAATACAGGGCAGGTGATTTTCCAGTGCAATTTCTTGAGCGCGCAAATGTTTTTTCACGGTGATGGGATAATAAGTGCCACCTTTGACAGTGGGGTCATTGGCAATAATCATGCATTCTTGATTCATGACGCGCCCTACGCCAGTAATAATACCGCCTGCTGGGACATCATCTTGATAGAGTTGATAGCCAGCAAGTTCGGATAACTCTAAAAAGTCTGTGCCTTCATCGAGCAATTTTGCCAAACGTTCACGCGGTAAGAGCTTGCCGTGTTCGCGTTGGCGTTGGCGTGCTTTTTCAGAACCGCCTTGTTGAATGATTTTTAGCTTTTGCTCAAGGTCGGCAATTAATGCTTGCATAGCAGCACTATTGGCTTTGAATTCTTCGCTATCTGTTTTTATTTTGCTTTGTATTTTGGGCATATTTTTTCTCAGTTAAAGTAGTTCAATGGCAAGTGCCGTGGCTTCGCCGCCGCCAATGCAAAGCGCGGCAACGCCTTTTTTTAAATTCCTTGCACGCAGTGCATGAATTAATGTCACTACAATACGCGCGCCTGATGCGCCAATTGGGTGACCTAACACACAAGCGCCACCGTGAATATTCACTTTGTCAGCAGGCAATTTTAGTTCTTGCAGCGTGACCAAGGTCACCACAGCAAACGCCTCGTTAATTTCAAACAAATCGACGTCATCTAGATGCCAATTAATTTTTTTTAATAAACCGGTAATGGCGTGAATCGGCGCTGTGGTAAACCAAGCTGGTTCTTGGGCATGCGTATGGTAGCCAATGACTTTTGCCAGCATGGGGCAGTGATGTTTTTCGGCAGTCGATTGATGCATTAAAATCACGGCCGCCGCGCCATCAGAAATTGAGCTTGAGTTAGCGGCAGTGATGGTGCCATCTTGGCTAAAAGCTGGTTTGAGGGTTGGAATTTTTGCGGGTTTGGCGGTTAGTGGACCTTCGTCGGTATCGATTTGCTGTGCGCCTTGGCGGTCGGTGATAGTGACAGCAGCAATCTCATGTTGGAAGTGTTGCTGCTGGATCGCTTGCTGTGCACGTTCTACGGAGGCCAGAGCATAAGCGTCTTGTTGTTGGCGGGTAATCGCGTATTGTTGCGCGCAGGCTTCCGCAAAATATCCCATAGGACGGCCCCGATCGTATGCGTCTTCTAAGCCATCTAGCAACATATGATCCTGTACCGAGCCGTGTCCAAAGCGATAGCCAAAACGACCTTGAGGCAGTAAGTAGGGTGCGCGTGACATGTTTTCCATCCCACCGGCAATAACGGTGGTTTGTGCACCGGCTTTAATTGCATCGTAGCCGAGCATGATTGATTTCATTCCAGAGCCGCAAACCTTATTAATAGTCGTGCAGCCAATATGTTGACTCAGGCCAGCACCAATGGCTGCTTGCCGAGCAGGTGCTTGCCCAAGTCCGGCAGGTAGCACGCAGCCCATATACACTTCCCCCACATGATCTGGGTTGAGTGTTGATGCAGTGACTGCAGCGGAGATTGCCGTACTGCCAAGCTGAGTTGCGCTGACGTTGGCAAAGTAGCCGCCAAATTTCCCAATGGCGGTACGCTTGGCTGCAACAATAACAATCGCGTCATCTTCAGGTGTGTTCAATATGTTATCCTTCTCGAAACAGTTCGCGGCCGATGATGATACGGCGGATTTCGGATGTGCCAGCGCCTATCTCATAGAGCTTGGCATCGCGTAGTAGTCGACCGACGGTGAACTCATTGACATAGCCATTGCCACCGAGGCATTGAATAGCTTGTAGTGCCATTTGGGTGGCGTTTTCAGCGACGTATAAAATCACACTGGCGGCATCTTTTTGTGTGATTTTGCCTTGATCGCATGCATTGGCTACCGCATATAAATAGGCACGGCTTGCGTTTAGGGTGGTATACATCT
>CAYXLV010000216.1:0-3963 GCA_964465995.1 uncultured Coxiellaceae bacterium
ATTTATTATTTTACACAAATAAATTTTGTGACTTAGACTTTATGCAATCCATAGGAAATAAAACTATGTCACGTTACAAAGAATTAACCTTGAAAGTACAGTCGTATTTTAAAGAAAATGCAGATCATTTTCGCTCGCATAACTTGCAAAATAATTTTCTCAATTTTTCTGATGTTATACATTCACAGTACTATGGTGGACGCATTTATAGGCAGCTGCAAATGGCAAAAAAGCTGACCACTAAAAAAATAACCGAAGAGCTGCAACATAATATAGAGCTAATGGAAAAAATAGCTGCAGAGATTTTGACTGGAAAATGCATCGTCCCAGAATACTATATACATGGCGAAGGAAATAAGACCGATCTTTGGCGAACAACAAAATCAGGGGTAACACTCATCGATCAACCGGTTTCAGCATGAGCTGAAACAAATTTTGCTGAATATATAACAATAGCAACCACACTAACAGCGAGCCCTATCAGCATTCCCACACGCACACCTATAGGGCCCGCATTAAATGTATATCCCAGCAAGTAAGCAGCAGGGATTCCAATAAGATAGTAAAAAATTAGTGTATAACGCATACTGCCTTTTGTATTACCAAGCCCACGCAACAAGCCCATTAATATGTATTTTACCGTGTCAAACAGGATTGCAATCGATAAAATAACAATAAAGACATTAGCCAAGTGAATCAAATGCATATTTGAAGTATGAAGAAAGCGACCAATATACCAATCGCGCGCTATATTCATCACTAATACAGTCACAATCATAATAGAAAAGCTCAAAACAAAAACTTTTTTAACCAAATTAGTCAAATAATTTTTAAAATGAGAATCCTCACTCGATTTATGCTGTGCAACCATAATAGTTAACGCTTGACTCAACCCATACGGAATCATGATAAACAATATTCGCAATTGACTAGTTAGCTGCTGAGCTGCCAACGCATTTGGATAAAGATGTCCAATCATCAATACAGATATAGAGCCCGCAAAAATTTCCCCACCATACTGTAAAGAAACCGGCCAGCCCAAATTCACTAAAAAGAAAATATTTTGTTTGATCTCAGAAAAGCTTCTAAAAGAAAAATCCAAATTCACGCAATCCATCTTAAGAAAAAAAGGCAAGACCATAAAAAATCTTAGCCAATACGAAAAGACAAAACCTAAAGCCACTCCTTTTAACCCCAGGTGAAAAATATGAGTAAAAAGATAAATTATGATAATCCCTACAATGAGCTGAATAACTGCACTCATCATCACCACAAAAGAGCGTGAAAAGACTATCAATGCCTGATTCATAATTGAAGTCAAAAAAACAGCTGGCATACCCAGCGTTATGAAATAAAAAAAACCGCGCGCTGCATAAACAAGCTTTGGTGATTGCCCCAGATAAGGCAATATGCTAGGTAAAATTAACAGGATAATACAAACAACTACAGATAAAATTAATGCGAAGATAATACTATCACTCAAATACAGACTTAATTTCTGTGGATAATCCTGCAGTTTTGCTGCTTTGACTGAAAAAACTAACAAGTACGACATGAAAATCATATAAATTGCTAAATAAAACGATGTTGTTAAGCCATAAGCAGCTAAATAGGATACGCCAATCGACGCAACAATAAAGACAGTAATAACCTCTAATAAAACATTAACTAAACGAGATCCGACAACCGGATAAGCTAATTGCAAAATTTGCTTTATCATAAAGTTCATAACCCTTCTAACAGTGCAGATCAAATGTACTTGCAAGTTCAGAATGCAAATATTGAATTTTTTGATCATAAAATTGCTTTACAGTCGTCACAGGAGTACAACGGTTTAAATATTGCAAAACAAAGGCATGACCATTCTCATTATAATAACAAGGTACAAAGTAGCTATAAATAAACCCAAACTGCTTTAGCCAGTTAATCAATGCTAGGTTGCTAAACTCGCCCACATTAAGAAACACATGAATAACTCTAAAATCCTTAGCTAACAGTTCATTCAGCTTGTTCGATAAAATAGTTACATCAAGAGCCCCCTGCTCCAAATGCAGAACAGCTAAACTACGCCTCTTTTCTATCTCAATAGAATAGTCTGAAGTTATTATTGCTTCATTTTTACGAGTATTGGTTAACACCACATTCTCGACTGGAAATAAACTTAATAACAGCGAAAAATCATCATCTGGCAAGCAAACTTCAAGCTTATTAATTTTACTTTTGTAGCAGTAAATCGCGACAACTTCATTATTACGCCTGAAAGCCATGTTGTTATAATCTGCTGACGCACCCTGATAAGCAAGCTGAAGATCGCGTTCACAAGGACGAGTGCAATAAATGATGCCAACAGAGCTCATACCCAGTAAGATTTGCAATTTTTGAGAAAGCTGGTGCTTGGCAACTGGCTTAGAAAATAAAAGAGCGACACGCCCTGAATAAGCCAACTCATTGATAAACTTCCTTGAAAACAGGATCAGGCTGCGAATAACTTCACCATTATTATAATCGCGATAATTATGATGCACGGTTAAGGTGCCCAATTCAGCGATCATTTTAGAAGGCGCTGAAATAAAAACAACCAGCAAAGCAACTAATTTCCCTTTACATTTAACACCAATGAAAGTCGCATAGTTCGCAAGCATTTTTTCTTGTATTTGCTTTTTATCGTACATCCAATCCAATATATAGGCGTGCTTATAAGTAGCAAACAGTAAATCTATTACTCCATCAATATCATTTAAAGTTAACACACCGGTATCAAGCATAATGCTCATTAACCTTCTCCTAAAGGTATTAATCTAGGCATCTTACCACCTGGTGTCGTTTTAAAGTCTGACACAAAGGCAATTTCAACCGTTGGTGAAACAATAAATTGGCCTAATTTTTCCAGCATCATCTTCTTTAACTTTTCAATCGTATCTGTATAGCCCACATACTGTTCACTCAAATGGATTTTTACGCCAGTTTTGGTTTGGAAAACTTGATAATGAACCAACTCAAGAAAATATAAAAATAACATTCGGAAACAATATCCATGCACCACCGCATCACCATAATTAAACACATCTCCCGGACGGCCAACGATACCGCCAATCACACCAAAGCTTGAACTACAGCATGAGTTTGGTGAATCACTTACAAGTTGATCTTCAAGTTGATAACGAATCAATGGCATCACTCTATTCTGCAAGCCTGTTACATAAACACCCTCCTCACTTGAAAGCGTAGAAGTAGAAAAATCAGATTCGATATAACAGTGATCACTATTTAAAATAATATTGTCACAATGAGGACAGGTAATACCTAGTGGGCCAAACTCCCCTGCTGCCCAAATATCATAAATTTTCACGCCCCAAGCTTTTTGTAATCCTGCATGCGTCGCAGAATCCAATGGCTCAGCCATGCTAATTATAAGTTTTGGGTAGATATTAACCTTCCCCTGCAAACACATACTGGCAATGCGAGACAACATCGACGGATAGCCTTGTAAAATTTCAGGCGGGTTTTTCTCTAATTCTTGTATTATTCTTTGCAACGGCATTGTCACTGGCAAATAGATATCCTGCAGCTGGCTTTCATCAGAGTTCATTAGAGTGCTAGTCATATGGTTATTGAATGGAGCAGCAATTGTAATACGAGTAATCGGCTTTTCCCTGGGTCTTTTAATAAATTCTTCACCAGCGAAAAATCTAACCAGGGAATTAAGCGAACTAATCCAAGCCGATCGATCAAACACATAAATGCCCGTTTTCCCTGAAGTGCCTCCTGATCGAGTTATCTTATATTTGTGATGTTGCTCGCATCGCTCAATCAATTCTAGTATATTTTCTAGACGCAATGTACGATCCGTAACAATATCATCCCAATTATCCATAAGCTGTGATTTCTTTAAAATAGGGATGTCTTGCATGTCATCTAAAGTAAAATAACTCGTATCAATATGCGACAGGGTTTCCCTATACC
>CAYXLV010000217.1:0-3950 GCA_964465995.1 uncultured Coxiellaceae bacterium
AAATGATTTTATTTGTCTCAATTAACTGATTTAATGTGCAAGATTTTTGTCGAGCGCGCTTGATCACACCACCAACAAGAAGTCATAAGCGACTGCATAAGACTTGTAACCGCGATAAGAAGCATCACTCAGACCTTAACAATTCACGCTGATACTAATGCTGCAACTGCTTTAACACATCGAATAAAATGGCATAATCATTTTGATCATTCCACACGTAAAAGCCGTTTACATTAGCGTCCTTAACTGCTTTGATCTGGTCTTTGATATATTTTATTCGCGCACTGCGTGATAGCGGATAGCGGTAGTTATAGAGTTCAATAAACGGATAAATCGCAACATTAGCTTGGCCACGTAACTGTTTTTTAACACCACCCACTAATTTAGCAACAGCTTTATACGGACGCTTTGCATAATATCGAAAAGGCTCAAAATGAGAGGGATAGACCATCGGACAAACCGCATCGATGGTTTTGCCAAAAATCCCAACATCTTGCCCAATCCGTTTAGATGGCCCAAGCGCTGTAATACCAAACACATCAACCTGCAGTTTGACGTGAGTGCCTGCTAATTTATTTTTAAAAAATTTAATCACACGATGAATTTCATGAACATTGTTGTTAGACAAACGTTGCGATGGTTTAAACCGCACATAATCGAGCTGAATCGCGCTTGCTCCCAAATCCACTGCATACTTAGCCCAACGCCAACGCTTTTCCAAAGTGGCTTTTGAGCGCACATCTTTTATCGTACCGCCATACGGAAACAACACCACTCGCGCTACGTATTTAATTCCATTCGCACGCACTAGCTTTATGTTTTTTGTATACCGCGAACTGCGGTTATAAACATCAATCACAAATGTATTAATACCTGTTGCCTTTGCTTCTTTAATCAGGTGACTCATTTTTTGGGTATTCATGGCGGTGGTGGAGGTAATGTAGATGCCTTTATCAAAGGCTTGGGTTAAAACAGGGAAAGCAAAAAAGAACATCAAGAGAATCACTAATGGTTTCGCTCGCATGCTAGGCTCCTTGGTTCGAATGGGCAGGTTATTGCGATGGTTGTTGTAATTATATATGCGGAGAATTGGTTTTGGGTGGCTCTTGCTGGTGAGGGGATAAATCTGCATATGATTCAGATGGTTATTAATAGCAAGGTAAAAAACATCCGCGCGGTATTGAACTTAATAAGCATATAGCAATAATAAAAAGCAGACTTGATACCTGCGATCTAATTGAGTTAAAACAGCACTCGCACTTAGCACCTGTATGGGTAGCAAAGTCTCGAAATGGGCCAAGAATGAAGGGGTATCAGATAAATCTTTAATGAAAGCGCTTAAACAGTTAGCTCAGCATATTTTAAATTATTCTCCTAAGGAGCTACAAACTGCAAAGCTCCAAGGGGAGTTTATTGAGGTGAAAAACGATGACTAAAACAATACTTGATGTTATTCATGAAACAGCAAAAGGTCTAAATAAGGCGGACACAATGGATGCGCAAACGATGCGTGAATTTGATGCTTTATATTTACCTCCGATAAAAAAATACACCCCCAAACAAATTAAAGTCATTCGCTTGCGCAACAAAGCGAGCCAAGCAGTTTTTGCTGCTTACTTAAATACAAGCCCATCGACTGTCCAAAAATGGGAGCAAGGCACAAAACAGCCGAGCGGTATTGCACTTAAATTACTTAACTTGGTGGATAAAAATGGCTTAGGAATATTAGCGGCTTAAATCTAAAGTTCGAGAAATTATAAATATCAAGTGTCGCAATTGCGAAGTTAGTTATAGGGGATTTAAGCTTGTTTATACACTTTTCACCATAAATTAATTGGTTAGTTCGGATTTTATCTATAGGCATTTGAGGACTCTAGCAGACATTTTGCAGTATTAGTTTATTTTTCTTCGCCCAGGCACCATGTGCAACATACTGATTTACCTCAGTAAAAATAGCTAATGGCCAAATTTTGTAATTTTTAGAGCCGAACTTAAGATTTTGCTAATCTTTGCACAGTACAATAACCGAAAAAATCAATCAATGAGATAAATTACTATGCTTAAATCTACCAACAAAGACAGCCTCGAGCAAGGAGCTGACGCCAACCAAAAAAATTCAAATGACACGTCAACACTTGATCTAGCTCTCCTCAGAAGGGATCACAAAGAAATCGCGCTGTTACCGAACAAAGGCGCCGATCCAAATCTGCAAAATGAGGATGGCGACTCACCGCTGCATCTGGCTTGCGAATTTGGCCACCAGGAAATTGTAAAACTATTATTGGAAAAAAATGCTAATCCCAATCTGCGAAATAACAATGACCAAACAGCGCTTAATCTAGCCTTCAAAAAGGGTGACCAAGCAATTATAAAACTATTATTGGATAAAGGCGCCGATCCAAATCTGCAAAATAAGGATGACGAATCACCACTTTTTCCAGCCGTCCAAAGAGGCCACAAAGAAATTGTAAAGCTGTTATTGGACAAGGGCGTCAACCCCAACCAGAGAGATCGTGATCTCCACACACCACTGTGTTGGGCTTCCTTGGTAAGCGACCGAGAAACTGTAGAACTATTATTGGATAAAGGCGCTGATCCCAACCTGAGCAATCGTATTGGCGAATCACCGCTTTGCGTGGCTTCCACAAAGGGAAACAAAGAAATCGCAAAGCTACTTTTAGACAAACGCGCCAATCCCAGCCATCAGCGACGCAATGGCCGCTCACCGCTTCACGAGGCTTCCATTTATAACCACCACGAAATTGTAAAACTATTATTACTAGACGACAGCGTTAAACCAAACCTGCAAGATAAGTTTGGCCAGACAGCGCTTCATCTAGCCGCCAATTGTTGCTGCAAAGAAACTGTAAAATTATTACTCGGCAAAGGCGTTAATCTCAACCTAAAAGGTTCTGATGACAAATCACCACTTTTTCTAGCCCTCGAACGTGACCACGAAGAAATCGCAAAGATACTTTTAGACAGCGGCGCAAGCATTGATAAAGAAACATTAAAACTCGAATCAACGATTATCGACATTTTACCCAAAGAAGAAAATGCGCTGCTCAACATATTAGTCAATTGCGCTAATGATACTGTTCGTAAGGACTTGTTTACGCTGCTGAAAAATTCCCAACAAGATCAGCTGCAAATACCGGAAGATCTACTCCAAAAATCCAACAAAATAGTAGACGCAATGGCGCAAGGGTTCAATTATAAAAAAGCAAAGTACTTAGCTACATACAAAGGCTTTTACTCTCTGCTGATTTCCAGTAAATATAAAAAAGCAAAGTACTTAGCTACATACCAAGGCTTTCACTCTCTGCTGATTTGCAGCAAAAATGTATTGAAACCCAACGACGAGGCAATAACAGGCGACTGGGCGAGTCTCCCTAAAGACATAATGCTGTGTATTCTTAGCTGTGCTGTTAACGGAGAGTTATCCAGTCGTCAGATATCCAAGCTGTATAATTCCCTCAATATCCCATCGCGAGAGAAACTGGAAGTTGGAGTGAATAGCGACCAAAAAAACAGCTTCTTTCCAAATGCTGTTCGCCCTGATGAGACAAAACCAAAACCGACTGTAGATGACAAAGCTACTAAAGATAGCTCACCAACCAAAAAAGGATGATTATCTGTATTAGTCTCGGCTTAAGCTGAGAACTCAGTTGATGAAGTGGGAGTTTCCCGTTTTGATAAAAGCGCTTAAACCAACAATCAAAACAAAAAAGAAACTCTGGTGTCCGCTCTAGCTACAAAGCCTCAGTCAATGTATGTGTGCTGCTTTAGGTAACCCGGCATGATCTTCTCAACCTGTCACAAAACCTACTGCTTTTTGTAACAAATTATTATATAATTTTGTTACAAAAAATGGAGATATTTGTGACAAAATCACTCGTAAAAGATATAAAAAACAGGATATTAGAGAAAGATCGAGGCTGGTGCTTTAC
>CAYXLV010000218.1:0-3940 GCA_964465995.1 uncultured Coxiellaceae bacterium
GGCCAGTGTCAGATATAGTGGCTCGGCAGAAATAACTTCTGCTACTGATCTAGCTTGGTACAGACGATTTCTGTTAAATGTTCGTTCTAGTGAAGTGAAATTACGATCTGAGTCAACTAATACAATATCAGTATCCAGTTTTTCCAAAAATGCAACATTGCTTTCAATCATACCTTCGCGAAAAGCAATTTGAGTTAGCATTAAAACAACAGCAAAGCTTACAGCAAAAATACTAACTATAAATTGCTTAAAATCATAAGTAAGGTTGCGCCAAGCGAGAAAAAATTCAAATAATAAAACATGAATTCCAATCTTATAAATCATATCATTCAAGTCGAGTTATTCGAAAATGTCAGCAGGATCAAATATCATGATTTTTCTTGATGCTAAAACTGCAGAAAAATTACATGTGCACATCGTAAAAAAGAAAACAAGCACTATTGTTGCCGGCTCCATATAAATGCTAAGTGCTGTCTCTGAGCGCATAATGTCATACATTGGTAAAGACAATATCCAGCCAACAAAAAAACCTGACAATCCCAACATACTAGATTGATTAATGATGGCGTTGATGATTTCGCGATTTCTATATCCTATTGCTTTTAAGGTTCCATATTCAGGTACACGTTCAGTTACATCAGCACTTAAAATCTGATATACCACAATCGCTCCAATTAAAAAGGAACTAACAGTCCCAAACAGTATTACTGTCCCTATTGCTGTAGATGTTAGCCAATAATACTGATCTTTTCTTTTGATATCTCGATGATTAAAAACTTTAATGTCATTTGGTATTATCTCTTGAATTTGCTTGATGGCAAGCGAGGCATCTACATTAGGCTTCAATTTAATTAAACCCAAACTCACATCATTGAGAGAGCGCTGTGGAAAATATTCGACAAAGTTATCTACACTCATTAAAACAGAGCCATTAAACCTAAAACTGTTACTCATTGAAAAAAGATCGCCAACTTTGACTTCTTTTTCTCTTATTTCTGTAATAGTTCCAGTTTGAAACGAGCTTGCACCAAAATCATCGAAATCACTATTTTGATTAAAAAGCACTGTTTTTTGTTGCTTCACGGCCTCTATTTTTTGATTGATATCAGGTGATTTAAAAGGGTATCTCTCTGGTTCATATCCTATGACAAAAATTGTATTAGGCTTTCCTGTATCAGGATTTTTCCAGTCTGCAAATGATAAATAGATAGAGGCAATATTGTCTACTGCCTTTAAACCTTGAATACGATACAATTGCTGCTGCGAAAACGGTTGTGTAAAACTAAATTCTAATGATTTCTGAGAAATTAGAATTAGATCAAAATCAAGCTGCTCATAAACTAAGACGGCTCCGTTAAGAACAGATCCTAAAATTCCCAGCTGAACAAAAGCTAGCAAAACAGCAAACCCACTACCTAAAATTGCTAAAAAGGAAGCTCCCAGAGAATACTTAAGATTAAACCAAGCTAGTAGTAGGCTACTCCAAACTCTTTTATTTAACATAAGAATCAGGATTATAAATCAATTTCCACATCTACTTGTAAACGACTCAAAGCAGCAACTTCACTACTTGACTTAAGTTTAATAGCAACTTCGATGATTCTTGAGTCTGAACGAGCGCCAGGATCATCACTAACCAAACGATTTTTATAAACAGATTGACCAATTCTTTCTACATAGCCTAAAAGAGGTTTATCAAAGACGGGACTATGAATTTTTGCAACTTGACCAACTTTAACCATTGTAATATCTGTTTCATAAACTTCTGCTATTGCATACATATTACGGGTATCACCAAGTTCTAAAAGTCCTTGTGAATCTATTGCTTCACCAGGATGAGTAAAAACCTTCAGAATTTTCCCGGACTCAGGTGCACGAATAATTGTCTGCTCAAGTTGCGCCTCAGCAAGCTCCAGTTCTCGCTGAGCTGATTCCAAGGGGATTCGATTCCTGATTTGTTCGAGGTTTGCTTGAGAATAATTTACGGTTATATTGGCTTTTTGAAGGCTACTCAAACGAGAATATGTTAATCGATCAAAGGTTGCTTGAGCTTGTTCTACTTTTGTTTGAGCTTGTTCTACTAGTAATCGTTGATCTTCTAAGGCTTGATCAGAAATCGCACCATTATCTCGTAATTGTCGATAACGCTCATATCTTATCGTAGAGTTTTCCAATTCTACCTTTGCCCCTTCTAGAACAGCTTGTTGAGCTTCTATTTCTGATGCTTGGGGTTGATCTATTAATCTTAATTGGGCTTGCGATTCTTGAACTTGGATCTTGGCTGCATTCATTTCAGCTTGAAATTGTGCAAACAGTTCCCTTACTCGACTAGCAGCAAAATTGCGTCGGGACAACTGTACTTGATAATCACTAAGAAAAGCTAGAATTTGTCCTTTTTCAACCCAATCTCCTTCTTGAACAGCAATTTCTGCTACTCTACTCCCAAGCAAGCCAGAAATAGTTAAAATTTCACCCTTTGGCTCTAGACGACCTACAGCAAAGATACCTGATTGTTCTGGGATAATTTCTTGAGCCATTAACTCTGATTGTGTATCTGAAGATTTGTAACGTAAGCCAAAATATCCCAAAAAAGAGGCTCCTATCAAACAACATATCAGTAGACTTGTATTGCCTTTCATTTTTGACCTACGCAACAAAAAATAACAACAAACATCAGATTGACTCTAGCAAATACACGAAAAAAATTCTCAAGATCTCGTTGCCACACATCATAGCAATCAGATTGCTAGTTCAAAAAAAACATACATATATGTTTCTTATCAATAAACCCCAAAAGATAACTATCTTTATGGCAGTGTTCTAGGTATTTGCTTCTAAGATGACATCAAGTACAAATAAATCCTTCGGAAAAAGTATAAAATGATACAGTCATATTTAGTGGCAATTGATGAACTTTCCGTTGACAGAAAACAGGAAATGTTTGCCTTGCATGAAACACATTTTCCAGGTAGGCAATGGGATGATTTTATAGAAGACTTGTCTAAAAAAGATTGGGCAATTTTACTGTATTCGGCTGTAACAAAAGAACTGAAGGGGTTTTCTACAATCTTATTCTATGAAACTCTGTTTCAGAACGAGTTGGTAAAGATTGTCTATTCTGGTGACACAATTACTGATCCTTCAATGTGGTCATCTCCCATTTTATCTCAGGCTTGGATTAAAGCTGTCAAGACTATTCATGGAGTTTCTTCTCAAAAGCTTTACTGGTTACTAATTTCCTCGGGCTATCGCACCTATCGTTTGCTATGTACTTTCTTTCGTGACTTTTATCCACGCTATGATGCGAAAACTCCCGAGGATGTTGAAGATTTTATAAAGGACCTAGCCGATCGCCAGTTCGGGAGTTTTTACGATCCCACTTGTGGCATTGTTAGATTTCCTCAACCTCAAATTCTGAGTCCAGAGCTTAAAACAATACCGGAAAACAGACTTAAAAATCCGCATGTATCATTTTTCGAAAAAATGAATCCAGGGCATGTTGATGGGGACGAATTGGTGTGCCTTACCGATTTGTCAGAAACTAATATGACAAAAGCAGGTTTGCGTATGGTTGCAACGGGAGAATTGCCTGAATTTGTTACTAAACTAGCAGGATAGCAAATTAGCAAAAATCAACTATTTTGTTTTTCTATTAAACTTCACTATACTAGTCATGGATTTATTAAGTTTTAGCTCATATGGTTTGCCTTGTGCTTCTAGCAATACCCCTTTGAAAAAAATTTTAAAAGGGGCCTTAAAAGACTGTGACTACAGTACTAGTTCGTCAAATGATAATTTGTATTGGGATGCTTCTTTTTTAGGACTAGACCAGGTAAGACTTTTTCAAGAAGCGACTCAATCTGAACAACATTTTATTCTTCAAAAAGCCAATCAAGATTTACTAGAAGAGATTTATTGGGTTGAGCATGCAGGAGTAGGA
>CAYXLV010000219.1:0-3915 GCA_964465995.1 uncultured Coxiellaceae bacterium
CTATAAAGCTTATATTTTTTTATATTTTGTACTGAAATTTCCGGTATGCTTTGTTTTGATATGGCTTCTAGATGAGGAATTGCTTGATCAGGCTGATCGGTTTGAAGGTTAAATAGTAAATTTAGATAGTGCATATTGCAGGTGATGAGGAATTTTTCTCTTTGATTGGCGATAGTTAATTGCTGAATCCATCCAGTATATTGTTGGATCACAATGCTTAAGAGATTTGTCTTTATTTTTGGTAAGTCAGTCAGTAGTAAATTTGCCAGAGCCTGCTCCAAAGCTTCAAACAGCAGGATAAAATCAGAACCTGTTTGCTCATTAAAATCTTTAAGTCTAATTTTGCTGATTTTTTCTAAGATAGTATTGATATTGGTTGTAATTTTTGATTGGTCAAATGATTTGGCTGTAAGGTTATCGTGTTGTCTCAGCTCCAGTATATTAATATAGAAATCCAATAAAAGATCAATGTTTGAATTTTTTTCTTTGATGGTCTCGTAGATCTTGAGAGCTTTCTCAAAAAGCTTATCGCTAAAAATAACTGGGTCTGTATTTGAAAGTTTGAGTAGCCTTTTAAAAATATTAATAGCTTCAATGCTATCTGCATGCTGAATTTGGTTTTGTTGTATTACCGTAAAAATGCAATTCATTAATAACGGAATGGTATTGGCTAATAAGGTTTGTATATCATTAATATCAGGGCGTGTATGATGAGAACCGGTTGTTTTAAGTTTGGAGAGGTGTAAGACCAGTTGATTAACTTGATTAAGATTGACTGGATCCTTTAATGTTTCCTCTTTTAGAAAATAAATTTTAAAATAAAGATCCTGCAGTATTTCCGAGCGACGTAATAGTGCTTTGGTAAAAATATAATTTTTCCCATTTATTTTGCAGGATTCAATATGATAGTAGCTTGGGTCATTTGGTGTTGCAATGTGGGGGTTATTGGTTTCTTGCTCTGTATTTTTTAATTTAGTGGTTTTTTTTCTTGGCATAAATTTCTTCTCAAGAGGTTTTATTTTGTTGTATTAGTATTTTTTATAGAGTTAATCGTTATCCGCGTCTTGAAGGATTGCATTGATTGGATGTGCTCTTTTCACTCATATCCTGGGTTGATGGTTGATTTTTTAAGGATTTGAAGATGGGGATCATTATTTTGATGAATTTTGGGGAGTAAAAGCTTTTGGTAAATTCTTCTGCAGTTGTAATAAAAGTCAGTAGTTGATTTGAAACTTGGTTTGGCCTTGGCATTATCGCTAATCCTGTGTAGAAATTTTTGGCCTAAATTACCATACAAATCTTCATCATCAAAATCTTAAGATGGCATTAAAGAAGCATTATCAGTTATTGCAGGGTTTAATCTTTATTGATAGGGTTGTTTTGCTGTCAAAACAATGTCTCGTTAAAAAAAATAGCCATTTCCCTTATATTAACCTTAAATCGCAGTTGATATTGTCGAGCAAGCTCTCGCTGTCGTTCGTGGAACAGAAGCCACAACCTTCTGCTGATGCATGAAAACTGAGCCGCGAACGCGAGTGAGAGGTTGCCTAAAAATACAAGCTTCGGTTTTAAATTAATACGCAATACTTAAAAGCTAAATTTACAAAAAAATAATGACAAGTCTTCTTTTCCAACTTGTGGCTAAAGATTAGTGCGCGAATCGATTGCGCGAGTTAGGGATTATTTTATGGATCCCGCGATTTCTCGCGGGATGACATTTTTAGATTTGATTAAAAATTTCTTCAGAAATATCAGCGTTCGTATAAACATTCTGAACATCATCTAAGTCTTCTAACATATCCGTAAGCTTTATCATTTTTTCTGCAGACTCTAAATCTAATGACACTTCAGTCGCTGGCAGCATCGTGATTTCAGCACCTTCCGGTTTTAATTTTTTTGCAAGCATCGCTTCTTTTACCGTAACCATATCATCAGGATTAGTGAGCACGTCGATTGAGCCATCGTCATTGTTCACGATATCATTAGCACCAGCCTCTAACGCCGTTTCCATAATTTTTTCTTCATCACTGCCAGGTGTAAAACTAATTAAGCCGGTTTTAGTAAATAAATAAGCGACAGAACCATCAGTGCCAAGATTACCACCGCATTTAGAAAAAGCATGTCGCACTTCAGCAACGGTGCGATTCTTGTTATCGGTTAAGCAATCTACCATGACGGCAACACCATTAGGTCCATAGCCTTCATAGCGAATCTCTTCCATATTCGTATCAGCACCACCACCAGCACCTTTTTTAATGGCGCGTTGAATAGTGTCTTTAGTCATATTGTTGCTAAGCGCTTTATCAACAGCAGCCCGCAAGCGCGGATTAGAATCTGCATCAGGGCCACCCATTTTTGCAGCGACAGTAATTTCACGAATTAATTTAGTGAATAACTTACCGCGTTTTGCATCTTGCTTACCTTTGCGGTGTTGAATGTTATGCCATTTACTGTGTCCAGCCATAATCACCTCACGTTGGTCGAGGGGTTAACCCAAATTTATTTTCGATGTTTTGAAACTTTTAAGCCAAGATCCTGCAGTTGCTCCAGCTCAACGTTAGCGGGTGCGTTGGTCAGCGGGCAGGCGGCGGTTTGTGTTTTTGGAAATGCAATAACATCACGAATTGACGTAGCGCCAGTCATCATCATTGCTACACGATCTAAACCGTAAGCGATACCACCGTGTGGTGGTGCACCGCATTGCAAGGCTTCTAATAAATGCCCAAATTGTGAATGCGCATAGTCGTCACTAATCCCTAAAATTTTAAAAGCTGCCATTTGCATATCAAATTGATTAATACGAATGGAGCCGCCACCAATTTCAATACCGTTTAAGACGATGTCATAAGCACGTGAAATAGCTTGGCCTGGATTTTCAAGTAACTTGGTTGGATCAGGATCTTGTGGCGCAGTAAATGGGTGATGCAATGCTTCCCACTGACCGCTATCACTTTGTTCAAACATGGGAAAGTCAATGACCCAGACAGGTTGCCAAGGGCTATTGATTAAGTTTAAATCGATGCCCACTTTCACACGCAAAGCCCCTAATGATTCGTTAACAATTTTTTTGCTGTCGGCACCAAAGAAAATGAGATCGTTCGTTTTAGCATCCAGGCGGTCTAAAATAGCGAGGACCGCATCTTCTGGTAAAAATTTAAGAATAGGAGATTGCAAACCCGCAACCCCTTGGCTGCGATCATTGACTTTAATATAAGCGAGACCTTTCGCTTTATAAATTTTCACAAAATCGGTGTAATCATCAATTTGCTTACGCGTCAGTTGATTGCCATTAGTGACTTTTAACGCAGCCACACGACCATGTTCGTCATTGGCAGGACCACTGAATACTTTAAACTCAACCGCTTTGAGTAGATCACTGACTTCCACTAACTCTAAAGGAATGCGTAAATCCGGACGGTCGGTACCATAGCGATGCATGGCATCAGCGTAAGTGATACGTGGAAATGGGTTCGGTAAATCTATTTGCAATTGCGCTTTAAATAAATCGCGGATCATTTGTTCGTTAATTTGCATAACGTCACTTTCATCGACAAATGACATCTCAATATCAAGCTGAGTAAATTCAGGTTGGCGATCTGCGCGTAAATCTTCATCGCGAAAACAACGTACGATTTGGTAATAACGATCAAAGCCTGCAATCATTAATAACTGTTTAAAAATTTGTGGTGATTGCGGTAGTGCGTAAAAAGCACCAGGATGTTTGCGGCTCGGTACTAAGAAATCGCGAGCACCTTCTGGAGTTGATTTGGTTAAAATTGGGGTTTCAATATCTAAGAAACCTTTTGCATCTAGAAATTCACGAAAGAAATGTTTGATTCGGGTTGTGGCTTTAATTTTGTCAGCAATTTCGGGGCGGCGTAACGGCTAACTTATTTACCTGGAGCAAGGTGATCG
>CAYXLV010000220.1:0-3893 GCA_964465995.1 uncultured Coxiellaceae bacterium
CAGTTGCAGGATTTGTTTTAAGTATCGTCTCTGATTTATCTAACTAGTATATTTAATCATAAGTCCCATTTTTGCAAGAAACTGTCATAAAGTGACAGTTTCTTGCAAAAATCCAAGATCTACTTGGCGATGATTGAGTGGGGTGGTTGGTATGTGTCACTTAGTTATTGATTTAAAAATAACCAATTCCAATCTTTTAAGCTTCTCTTAAGGTTGTGAAAATTAATTGCTGAAATGCACACCAGTAGCCATAGTATTTGAATTTTTTTTTAATTATGATTCGTGCACTTTTAAAATATTCACTCAACTTTAGTTGAAGTTTGGAGGAAAAAAATGCCTAAAAATGTCGGTGATTTAGTTTTTAATGGTTTACAATATTTTGCGCAAGGAGCGTTGATTTTTAATAGTTTTAGCAGGCAATTTATTGAAGCGCAACCTGCTCCGTTTACTGATTTTTATCAAAATCCCAATGCTGCGGCTCTGCAGTTTTCTGATCATATGACATCGTCACCTAATTCTATTCTAGCGATTGGAAATCAACTAAATTTAGGCACACAAAGTGCAGTGATGTGTGAGGTTGATTTATTATCTGGTCAGCCAATCACTTGTGATGAAATTACTGCTATGGAAGGCCTGCGTTTTGATGATAGTACTGTAGAGGATGATGAGGTTTATTTTTCAGGAACAGCGCAGGTTAATGGTGGCTCGCAAGGTTGGGTGAGTGTGCGTCGTGGGGATGGTAGTTTTGAGCATGCGATTACGCCATTACCTTTTGATTCGGTCAACGTGGAATTTGTTGATACAGCTTGTAATGCAAATAAATGTATTGCTGTTGGGCCTTATAATTTTGGCACTGCAACAGCTTGTAGTGATTTTTCTCGCATAAACTTAACGGCTGACAATCTGATACTAGTGGAATCGGGTAGTCATATTGTGTCAGGCATTACAAGGTACAGGAATAATAATACAGTTTTTGTGATTACTGAGTCGTTTGAGAATCCTAATCTAGTCACAAATAGAAACCGGCCTACTTTTATAGTTGTGGATGAAGACTGCCAGGTATTAGATGTGAATTCGCATGATGTGATTGGTGCAGGTGGCTTTAATATCAATAGTCTTGTGACTACAACAGCGAGTGTCGAAATCGATAGTGATACCTTGGCGACAGGTTTTTGGGCAGCGAATCTTCCGAGTCAAAGTCACTTAGGTATTATTTTCACTGATTTTCCGCATGCCACGGCTACAGGTGGATTCTTTGGTAGCTTTCCAAACAATGTGCCAATTATTTCAGTGACTGATATGGTTAGCACAAACGATAATATCTATATTTTTTCAGGTGAAGCGACTCTTAATGCTTCGCCTGCAGGCTATGTGTTAGCTCTGCAAATTATGCCTAATAACCAAACTATTGCGAGTGGTTTATTTTTTAATGGAGCTCCTGGATTGTCCCTCACTGTGCAACCGAATAATCAATTGAGTATAACTGGTAGTGATGGCACCGGTGTTACCACTTATTTAACGACTCTAAACTACGAAGTGATGACCTCAAGCATCGTTTTGACGGCAGCTGATGATTGTCCTGTGGAACCTTTTGAGTTTGCGGCACAATCATTTGGGGCTATCAGCAGTAATACGATTGCGTCACCATTGATAAGCGATTTTAATACGGCGGGTATTTTGACACCGACCACAATTTCTTCCCAGTCCCCACTTGCAATAACAACCTCAAGACAATGTGGTCCAGCAACGGGCACAGAAACTTCAAACGATGGAAACAGCAATAACAACAATAGCAATGTAGCAGGAGCTGCTGCTGGTGCAATTGTGGCGGCAGTAGTATTTATTTGTGCTTGTGTTGTGTTAGTAGGCGGTGGTTTTGTGGTTAGGCGTGAAATGACTAAAGATGATGAAAAGGAAATTAAAAGAATATTGGCAGAGGCGGGGGACCAGTTAGATACTTTAATTCGTGGTGATGTCATCAATAACCAACAACTTCTATATATTGTTTATCAACTCATGTCTGAGCAAACTAAATTGGATCGCACCAATAATTTAGGTGTAAATTTAGATTCCTCCGCACAGAGAGGCAACTTTGGTGGTGTTGAAGAAAAAGGTCGTGTGGTCAATGTTACTAAAAAAGCTGGTATATTTCGCCATTATCAATTTGGTGATTTTAAGGCGGTCAAAGAAGTGATTGGTAAAGCCAGCACCAAAGAGTTAATAGTTGATATCTATAAAGAAAGCGTGCAGCTGGATAACTATTTTAGAGCCAATCGCACGTTGATGTATTTATTTCATAATTCAAATAACCAGTTTGTTAGCTATGCCTATTATGATGCTGAACAAAAGCAAAGCATGCTGGTGAATTTGCAAGATCTCGGTGCGGATCCATTATGGGATTTACCCCTGCAAAAATACTTGTCCAAGGTTAGCCCGGATTTATTGGAGAAAAGATCGGATGTCAAAGCCAAAGTATTAAGCTATTTATGTGCGCGTAGTTTGCAGCTTCAAAATATTGGAGATTTAGACAAAGCACTGAATGAGAAAGCCATCTTTGATAAGTTGGTGGATAGGGTTGGTCATGATACACCTGAAAAACACCATATTATTCCTATGCAAGCTGGTAAAGTTGATTTCAAAGAAGGTCAGGTTCGCACTTTATTAGTATCAGAATTCGCACCACATGGTAATGCTAAACAGTTGCTACCAAAATTAGCCAACTGCAGTGTTGATGACAAAGCTGCCTTTGTCCTGGATTTACTGCTGTCTGGTTATGATGCGGTGGAATATTTACATCGATTTAAAATTTATCATAGTGATTTAAAGCTGGATAACTTTGTTCTGGATAAGAACTATGAGTTGGGAGTTATTGATTTTGGTATTGCGCAGGGGCCAGATGCAGAATCGTTTATTGGGCCAGAAGCAGCTAAGCATGGGCAACGGGTAGCGCCTTACGTGCACCCGGATTTTTATGCTAAAAAAGGTCGAGATTTGGATGCCGAAGATTATTGGCAACTTGCACTGAGTGCAACGCTGACGTTGTTGGACCAAAATTTTAGCCAACCCTTTTTACCAACCCGGGATATGTCTAGTTTAAAGTTAGTCAATTCAAAGAAACAGGAGTTACGAGAAAGCCTGGCAGACATAAAAGAAAAAGCTGGTATCCAGTATGGAGCTTTGCTTGATACATTGATTAAGGTTTTTGGTGAGGACACGCCAGCAAGAGAGTATGGTGATTTGCTGAAAAAATGTGTGGCATGCTATACGAGTGGTGCCTTTAAAAATGCTGAGGAAAGGGAGTCTCTATATAAAAGGGTGCAAGATACGGGGGTGTTCAATCAACAGTCTGCTGCAATTCAAGGCAATTTATATGAAGGTCGCGGGCGCGATCTTAATCAGCTTAAAGAAAAGCTACAAAGTGCTATTAAAGTTGAGAAGAGTTCGCCAGTTGAGGACACTGAGGTTCAAATAAACTTAGGCGGTGATGATCTTTACTTTGATCGCGATGCCAAGAATGACACTCAAGCTCCAACAAGCTCAGTTGGCAACAATCTTTATTTTGACCGTAATAATGAAGAGACGATTTCAAGTCAAGACCATAGCAATGTTTCAAAAAATCCAAATACGATTTTTGGATCTGTGGTGCAACCCTCTGAGAAAGGTCAGCTCTACCATAATGATTCAGCAAATGATCAGCATCAGAGTCAATCTGGTGAAGGTGTAGAGTACCAAAACGATAATGGCCCAAAGGGTAAGTACTCATCAAGCTCAAGTAGTCATGGCATGTATAATAACTAGTGTGTTATTGCGAATAGAGTCACGCCAGTTGTATTGGCGTGACCTAATCATTACCCACAAGTCAGGAAAGCAAATTTGAAATTATTTTTTGTGGG
>CAYXLV010000221.1:0-3872 GCA_964465995.1 uncultured Coxiellaceae bacterium
TTTATGCATGATATGGTTTTGGCAGTAAAAATAAGACTTGTGGGTAATGATTAGGGCGCGACTCGATCGCGCAATCTAGAGCTCGTTAATAGATCCCGCTGTTAAACAGTGGGATGACGGGGACGGGGCGGGACTTGCTGGTAGACAGCGAGATCGATGCGGACTGCTGCTAAACAGCGGGACGATGAGAGACGAAAGCCACTTTTAAAATCTAAAATCAACCATAAATGTACATTTCAGACATCACCTAATAATTGTTTATATTCAACACAGGTTTTTATATAATGGCCCACATCATGAGGTACTTTATGCGCACTTTATTATTTATTTTCGGTTTATTAGCCGCTGTCAGCAGCTTTGCTAACACGCATCATCCGCATAAAGACACCTCGAAAATAACACCTTTTCCATCGCAATATGGTGTCAACCTAAACCCTGTCAATCCACTCGCCCCCTCCAAAAATAGTCACTTCCATAACCCACTACAGCTATCTAAAAACTTTTCACTAACACCCAACCATGCAGAAATTCATCACCTGCGCTATCAAAAAAGTTTTGGCGCCGGGTTAAAAGCCACATTGAAATTCTAATTTATTGTTTGCGTTTAAAGCCGATGGCTTGTAAACGTTTGTCGATGCTGGGATGGGTCGAAAATAAATCACTCAATGATTGCTTAGCTTCAATGCCAGCGCGCATTGGGTCAAAAATATAGGCTTCACGACGCACCGATTCATGCGGCGTATTGTGATACTGCGCAGCCATCTCTTCACGATTGGCATCATGATCACCTTGGATTTTTAATAAGGCACGTGCCAATGGTTCGTTATCGCGTGTTAACTCAACGCAGCCGGCATCGGCCATATATTCTCGGGTGCGGCTTAAAAATAACATGAGGAGCACAGTGATTAACGGTAGCAAATACCGCAGTAAAATAATCACGATAAATAACCAATTACCACCTTCGCGATCACCACCACGCCGACGACCAAAAATTGCACCCCAAAATAAAACATCAATTAATATCACCATTAAGTTTGCTAAAACCGATGCCATTAAAGTGAGCTTGATATCCATATGACGAATATGGCTAAGCTCATGCGCCATTACCGCTTGTAACTCAGCACGATCGAGCTTATCAAGCAAACCACCAGTAATCGCCACCATCGCTGACTTTTCACTGTAACCACTAGCAAAAGCATTCATATAATCGGCTTGGATTAAATACACTTTTGGCATATATCGCAAACCTGCAGCTACTTTCATTTCTTCAACGGTATTATAAAGTTGTTTTTCTTTTAGAGTACGCGCAGTCTCTGGCGTAATTTCATAATAGTCTGTGCCAAGTAGCATCAACCGATCATGAAATGCAAACGCCACCAAAATGGATACGACTGCAATCAGCGTCGTAACAATGGTGGCAAATGGAGTGATTTGTAAAGTAACTAGTGCATAAAAAATTTTTGATAATGGCGCCTGCGTGTATTGACCGGAATATAAATACAAATCAATTAGCAAACCTAACAATAAATAAATAAGAATAAAAATACCAATGACAATATTGGTACGGCGTTTATTGCTTTTTAAGTTAGCCCGCCAATCGGCTGAGGTCGCGTGGAAGTCTTTCATAGTTTCACTTTATAGTCTTCCATTTGTTCAACCTTCCCTTCCTCGAGATGCCAATATAAGAAATTAAAATCAAGCTTGCTTTTAAACATGCTGACTACCATGGCCGGGAAAAAAGATTTCTTCTTTGCGTTATAACGTTCGATGGCATCGTTATACGCTTGCTTGGCATAAGCCAGTTTATTTTCAGTGTTAACAATTTCTTCTTGTAATTGCAGCGCATTTTGATTGGCTTTTAAATCGGGATATTGCTCGAATACTAAATTTAATCCAGACACGATACCGGAGATTTTATTTTCAGCAGCCATTCGCGTGGCATCATCACCACTGGCTTTTGCTGCTTGCGCTTGACCACGCAAAGCGACGACTTCTTTTAAAGTCGTCTTTTCATAGTCCATGTATTTTTTAACAACCTCGATAAGAGATTCGAAGACTTTATAACGGCGGTCAAGTTGGATATCAATTTGCTTTTCGTTGTTGCGAACCGCTTCGATCATTGCGATCAACGCGTTGTACACCATAACGATGTAAGCACCAATCAGTGCGATGATGACAATTACAGCTATTAACATTGGTTTTTCTCCCTTGGTTTTTCACCATGAATTGAGGATAAATATAGCATAACAGCGATCACTCAAAAGCCGAAAGGCTTTTATGCAACTCGCAACAATCCAACATAAATACCTTGTATTTCAACACGTTCCGCTGGGTAGACCATCGGTTCTAAGGCGGCATTTGCTGGAATCAGGGTGATGGTATTATTGGTATTGCGCTGTAGACGCTTTAAGGTGGCTTCTTGCTGATCAATCAGGGCAACCACAATCTGGCCATCGCATGCTGCATCACTACGCTGGCAAATCACAATATCGCCATGCCGAATCCCTTCATCCACCATGGAGTCGCCTTTAATGCGCAGTGCATAGCGGTTATCGCCAAGAAAAATATCCACAATATCAACACGCTCTTGCTGCTCGATGGCTTCAATTGGCTGGCCGGCGGCAATTTCACCTACCAATGGAATGGTTGGATTGCCTGGCTTGCCGGTGAGAAGTCGAATATTGCGATGTCGTTTAGGAGTTAGTGCGATAACGCCGGCAGCTTCCAGCGCTTTTAAGTAGCGGTGCACTACGCCGCGGGATTTGATGCCGATGCCTTTAGCAATCTCGGCAACGGTTGGGGAATAATCATGATTTGAAATATAGTGCTTGATGAAATCGAAAGTTTTGCGTTGGCTCAATGTTAACATAAGGTTCTCTCAACGTGCTCAATATGTCTTTCATCTTAGGGAACATTTCCACCCGAGTCAAGTCACGAATCGGCCCGCTTATCCAGTGCTTTTGGTTTGCCGTTTTCGTCTATCGAGACATAAACAAACTCACCTTCAGTCACCAAACGCCGCTTTAAATCTTCCGAACCAATTGCCCATGTTTCGATTTTTATCGTCATTGACGTGTTACCCAGTCGCACCAAGCTCGCATAACAACAAATAAAATCACCCACATAAATCGGCGAAATAAATGTCATCGAATCAATCGCAACCGTCACGACGCGATAGCTCGTATATTGTTGCGCCACACTTAAACCGGCCAAGTCCATGTTCGAAACCACCCAACCGCCAAAAATTTGGCCGTTGGGGTTGGTATTCGCCGGCATAGCCAGCATGCGTATCGCTAATTCTCCAACGGGTTCTCTAACGGATTGACTCATACCTACTCTTCCACTAAATGTTTGTATTTTTTTCGTAACCAATAATCGATAGATAATTTACCGGGGCCATGAAACATTAACATCATTAACAACAAGCCCCACAAGATGTGCTGCTCTAAACCAACAGCCCCTTCTGGCGTCCACAGATGCGGATAAGAAATAACCGCAACAGCGTTATAGACAAAGAAAATAAAAATCATAATTCGGCCACCAAAACCGAGCACTAATAATATGGGTAATAAAATTTCTGCGCCGGTGCCAATCACTGCAGCCCAAGACGCGGGTAAGAAAGGAACGTGGTATTCGTTTTCGAAAAGAGCCATGGTGGATTGCCATGCTTGTATTTTAACCAGGCCGGCTCTAAAAAAAATAAGCGCTATATAAATTCGTACTACCAGATCACCCAAGGGTGTTAAAAAATCAAACACATTTAAAACAGGTTTCAATATCTTGGCACAGCATCGAATCATAACAAGTTCCTTTTGTGGTTAGAACGACTGGCGGTATGATACCATAAATCGTTTTTTTAATAACAATAAGGA
>CAYXLV010000222.1:0-3863 GCA_964465995.1 uncultured Coxiellaceae bacterium
ATTTTTAGCTAGAATTTTTTTAGCATCGTATAAACTTTTTAAAATTAAAAATAGCATTATTAAGTTTTTTTTCTGTTGGTTTAACTTCCCACTCACGCGGCAATAAGATTTTCACCTTGGCATGAAATGATAAAGGATAAGCAATATGTAATGGGATTTTTCGCTGCTTATTGTATATAGAGCGTAATAAGCCATGCAGGTTGTACTGATATATAGCAGCATTATAAAATTTAGATTTCGTATCCAGGCTCCAAAAATTGTTAATCGTGTAGTATTCAGTAACACGAAAACGATTATTAACTTGATCATCATGCAGGGCTAATGCTTTATTTTTCTCCAATCCTGGATAAAATTTCCGCAAGGGGCGCGCATATAAATCTCCAATAGTTTCAACCCCAAGCCTCGCAAATTTATAACGATCATAATCCGCAAATTGGCCACTGCAGGTCGTCATCACTTTATACTTAGCCGGTTTTTGAAACCCACTGCGCAAATCATATATCTCTGTGATATCAATATATGATTGATCTAAATGAGCTGCCTGAATTTTAGTAAGTGCTTTAGTGTTTTTTGATAAAACCAATGCATATTGATAATTAGGAATGTAAGTATGGGCAATATTACTTGCTTGATATGCACGTGTTGGATCCAACCAATAATTGACATCATTGATATTAGCAACAACTATGGCATGGTCAAATACACTGGTTGCCGGCAACAGATAATGAATAGTTTGCCTTAATTCAGAATTCACTAACGCTATATGTGCAACAATCCCCATCTTTCTTAGCATGGTAACCATTAAAAAAGCCTTATCCTTGCAATCACCGTAGCCACGCTTGAAGACAGTAGAGGGGGTTGTAGGTTTGACATTATTAAAGCCTATCTCCAGACCTGTATAACGAATATGGTTTTGAATAAGTTTCAGCACCTTTTCTAAACGGTCAATCGGATTAGCATTCTGCGTTTTAATGGTGTTAATTGTTGTTGATAAATCTGGAGCGACCACCTTAGGTATCTGGAATAGGGGGCTAAATTGCGCAACCACCTGCTTCCAAGAATTTAAGCGACTCAGTTGCACGAGTGGAAATGGAATATACCACGATGGCATGTGATTATTGAGAGTAATAATTGGCGGGTTACTAATACTCCATACATACTGAGTATTCTTTTTGGAGTGAGTGATTTGTGGCTTGATAGTGGTTTTAAAATACTTGATATGCAGTGGCATTTGACTTGGCACGGATAGGCTTTCATAAATCCTTTTAATCGGAATTGAGTGCGCCAACACAAATTTGGTACTAAAAGATTTGTTTAACCAGTTACTATGTGAAGTTAATGTATAACTATATTTTATTACATCACCCACTTCGATATCTTTTAAGATAATAACAGCAGTTTTGACATTATCATAAATATTGTTACGCAAATCATTTTCAGCTTGGATAAGATGTATGGGATTATGCGTGAGCTGATTAATGGAATGACCATTTCGAATAATTTCAATTGAATTTATCGTTAAACTTTCCAATGAAGCATCATAAGGGATCAATACTTTGGCATTATGTTCTGTACCTAACGCATTAGTAATTTGTTTGGCAAGCGTGAAATGGTATTGGATTGTGTTGTTTGTTAATTTAATTTGTTTAGACAGCAATAAATAATACGTGCCGTCATTGACTCCCTTTCCAGGTATGGTTTTTGAAGCCTTTACTTGTAGTGGTTTAACCCACGCAGGCGCTTTACTGATATGTGCAGGCGAGGCAAATGCCACGCTGTGTCCTATGAGCAAAATCGAGCCGATCAAGGCCAAACGAAGTATCTGCATCCTCACTCCTGCCGTCTGTTTAATTTTTTTACCATATAAATAATTTAGTGGAAACTAGCATGGACCCCAAAATGGGTCAAGATAGGGAAAATATCTATTCCCAAACCAAGTGCTGTGATGTAAAAAATACCCAGCTTCATTAATAATAAGTGTGCTTCATAACAGACCAAAAGCATTCGAGCGCAACCTAAGCTCAAGTGACAAAGACAGACATACCTTTATTCCACTCATATTTTAATCCTCCCTTAAGCTTTCTTAACACTTTCTGATCTAAAAGTGCCTAAATCTATTACACCAATTGACTAACATATCTTCTTTTGCTGTACTTGCGTCAACTAAATTACTGTATTGTAAATTATTTAACATTCACAAAGGTCTCCAACATGCAAAAAGAAATATCCAACTCTGATAATTTTCCACCGTTAAACAAAGAAGAACTGCAACTAGAACAAAGCTTAATTAAATACGCTAATGCCATACCACCTTTTTCCGGAGAAGAGGCAAGAAGAAATGTGTTTTCTGCCATATCTAATATTAACGAGCTAGAATCAATATTACGTATTATCAATAAAGAGGATGAAAATGGTAACAGCTATTTAAATAGACTTGCATTACATGAAAGCATAACCCACCTGGAAAAATCTGTAACCAGCTTAGGTGACAGTCATTATTACTCAACAGTCATGTACATCCTATTAAAAAGGATGCTAAAAGATCCATTTACAGGCTATGCAGCAATACAATGTCTAACCAAAAAAAATAAAGATAACACTACGGTGTTATACAACTTAGTGATCACAAGGTTTTTAAAGAGCAGCCCCTCAAACCAGCTAAAAATAGTTGCCATTTCACGCATTTATTCAAATTTAATTAATCAATCTCTGGACGATGAAGATTTTATTAAAATTTTTCTAAATACTGGAAGTACAGCAGGCCATAATTCACAAAGGTTGCCTGTCATAAACATGTTACAGCACGCTTCATGTGTACCAAGCCTTATCGCAATTGATGATAAATTCGAGGCACGAGCAACTAGACTGATGAAATCCATGAGTAGCAAACAATTGGTGGAGTGCATGAAGCTTTATAATAACCATTTTTTTGACGATGTTTATCAGCATGCATTTAGCCAATCTTGTTCACTAACCATATTTCGAGGCCTGCTAACGGAGCCTGCCCGAAATAACAATGTCATTAGTGATGATCATATTGATTTCATATACCACGTTTTGAATAAACTAGATAATGATGATGTGGATAATGAAAGCCTATTAGCTCTTCTCTTATCAATGCCGCTTGATGAAGATCCTTTTCTTGTAGTTATTATTCAAATCACAGTTGAAATGGTAAATCATGTGCCAGCAAAAGAAGCACGACAATATCCTAAAAATGAGCTTTTTACTGACGCTCTCAATCTCATTACCAAAGCTCTCAGTACACCGCTCATATGGCAGTATCGAATACCCGTACTACACTTACTTGCACCATGGCGACCTAAAACCCAAAAACCTGAAAAAATCAGATTTGGATCTCCGCTATTAGAATTCAGATACATCGCTATGGTGAATGAATTTTTAGTAAAAGTGTATTCAAGCCATGACAATATAGTGACTGAATTAACTAAAGATGAAAATTATTCAAGATTACAACATTTAAGTGATAATAGCTTTTTTATGGCCACGGTATTATTACAATATATTAGTCAACAAAATAACCAAGCAGATATAAACACACCAGAGAATAATTTTTCTTTGATGAGTGTAGAGCACACCATTGAAATGCTGCATGACTTTGCTTTGACGCAAATTAATGATGGTAAAATCGATCAAAATTTTTTAGCAATTTGCCGCGCCGCACTAACAATGGCTGGAAAAGTAAAATATGAAAGCGAAAATGAATTTGAAAAAGTGACAACAATGGATTTTTTCAAGGAGAGAATAGAGAGATTATCAATATTAACTTATTTGATGTTTGAAATAAGTAATGAAAATAGTAATAACAATGCCGCAACTTATCCAAATGTTAAGCATGTAAT
>CAYXLV010000223.1:0-3854 GCA_964465995.1 uncultured Coxiellaceae bacterium
TTGTTATTGTTATTGTTATTGTTATTGTTATTTCTATCTTGCACGGATGTGGCTGGCACAGCAAACAAACTCATTTTTTGTAACGGTGATTCTGTATTTTTGAAAAATAGTTGGTAGCTATCCAAGAGAGTTTTAGCAATGGATTTTGGCGAATCAGAGGACCGGGCAATTTTTTGCTCCAGTTCTTTCAACTGACTGAGCTGCTGCGCACTGATGGTATACAATTTCCCTACGTTTGATGGTAAGTTTTGTAAGTAAATTAATACTAAACTTTGCCACATTGTATTATGACTTTCCCCCGCAAGCTCTATCATACTCAATACCTGACTCGCCTGAATCAAGCGCTTTGCAAACATTAATGTTTCCGGGTAAAAAAAATCATTTTTGCCAATGGCAATGGTAACTTTTGGCATGTTTTTTTTATAAATACTCGCAGGAAACCAAGCGGGCGAATACTCACGAAGTAGTTTAGGATCATTAAGATATTTCTTTGTAAAAAGATTTCTAATAATACCGATGAAATACTCAAGGTTGATAACGCCATCACCAAACTTATCACCACTGCCTTCCATGCTACTTCGCCATGTACTTAGTGCAGTGCGATCTTTTTCGTTTAATATACCCAGCTGGTTAAGATACTGTTGCATTTCAGCATGAGCAGGATTGTCAGGAGTAAACTGTCTAAATTCACCCGTAAAATCCAATAGCGGAGAGAATAAACGTAAATGCTTTATCTTTCCTTGATACCTGGGTTTATCCTTCAAATGCAGTGTTGCTAAAGTTGCCATCATCGCACCTGCGCTATAACCAGCAAGCTCAAAGCTTTCAGTTCCCACATCTTTACCAAAGTAGTAGTCAATCGCCGTTAGCACATCAATTAGTGGCAGCGGCCACTTAACGGTTGGAGCAAGTCTATGACTAATTAATATCACTATTTTAGACAGCGCATTGGCAAGATGGCTTGCAATACCGTTTTCGATCTGTGGATTTTTAACGCTAGATGCTGACCCCGGAATATAATAAACAATATTTTTAGAATCTGCTGCAGCGTTGACAGGTAGGAAATAACGGCACTCAAACTCACCTTGCTCATCTTTTGCTTGCATGCTCCATACTGCTGGATCAGAAAGCATCTCAAATTTCGCAGGCATGTTAGAAACTATTTGCTCTAATTTGTCCCGAGAACGCTGATTGTCGCTTTTATCAACATTAAAAGCGGGTCCAATAAAATTGGCTGGCGCTTTCAACTGCCCACTTATGCCTTGGGCTACCACAAAGTTGTTAGGGGCATCTGTTGAAAAAATGTCATGAGACACCTCTTCAATTATGGATGGGCTTATCGGAATGGATGGGCTTAACGGAGCACTTATTTGTTTGGCAAACGCCTTAGTGGTCTCATCTGTAAATTCACCAAAACCTTTTACAAACTGCGCGAAAAATGGCATATAAATTTCCTATGAATTTCAATCAATGATTAGCAAACGGCTCAATATGCTCTGACGAACAGCTTCCGTCAATTTGGTGACACCAAGCTTTTGCTTAATACTTAATAAATGTGCTTCTACGGTACGATGATTAATCCCTAAAATTATTGCCGATTCTTTAGCCGAATATCCACGGCTAGCTTGCTTTAATACATCCAATTCTTTTTGGGTGAGATACACATCATGACTTTCACCATCAAGGTAGTATCTAGACACTGGAAACAAATCATGGGCAGAATCTGCGGCGGAACTACTGATAATAGGAACTTTGCTATTCAGTGCAGCGGAAACCTGCGGCAGTAAAAGTTGCTGGGCATGCGCCTCTCGGAGTAAACATCTAGCCATTTGTTTAAAGTAAAAAATAAAGCGGTGTAAAAAATTCATAGGGGTCAAATAAATATCAACCGATGAAGCAGCAAATGAATGGCTATCACAGTAGTCATTTTGACGAATAATGATATCAATACCATGATACAACCTCGTCTCATCCTGAATGATTTTGGCGGTATTCTGTTGCAATGGGTTATTAAATTGATGACATAACCCCCACTGCAAATAACCCGTTTGGATGGCATCATAATTTATGCTATTCAACCATGAACCTTGGTAGTGGCCATCTAGAAAAAATAAAGTGCCTATTCCTGGATCAGATGCTAAAAAGGTATATTTTTCGTCAGGGAAAAAACGTTGAAAACAATAATATTCAATGACGCTACCATTAAATAAAGGCTTACAAAGCCTACTAATCTTGTTGAAAGATTTGAAGGCTATATGAGCAGACGCATCTCTAACTACCACAGCTATTCCCTCACCACGATGAGGCCCATTGTAGTTAAAAAATTCTCCTAGTCAAGCATAAAAGAGAGCATAAAGGAGAGCACTTGCTCTGCTGAACTTAGCAAAGCAAGCGCCTTGATCAATTGGCTATCGCTTGTTTTCTGGAAGATCGAGCTCCTCAATTTTAGGTGATGCTGTTGTAGGTGCAGGTTGAGAAAACATCGAATAGGGGCCATTAGGAGCACTCGACGTTTGATTCTGCTTGAACTGCAACAGCAGTTTTCCAGATGAGCTATGGCTAAGCAGCAACCCTTTTGATTCAAAGTGGTTGGTCAGTTTCTCAATATAACTCTCTTGCGCTGTTTTAGTAAAACCTTGCAATTTATGCCCAGCCTCTTCCAACATGCTTTGAAGTATTGGCATAGCCTTGTCAGTTGGTGTGTGATTTAAAATACCCTCCGTCATCATCACAAGCAAATTAAAATTTAAATCTTCGATTTGCTCACGCTCATCAACCGACATTAGATATTTATTAGCACTAACTGCGTATTTTTCATATCGTTTTATAAATGATTCCAAAATAACTCTAGTTGACATCAACAGGTTGAAATCAATTTGCGCAAACCCATTGATATGATCAGTCATATTGGTATTTAATGCCTTAATAATTAATGATAACTTAGGAATGTCATCGACTAATTGATGTAATCTCGAACTAGGCCGGTTATTACAAGCTAAATTCTCTTTGAATAAATCAAGGTGACTTGCATGATTTTCAAACCACTGCCTTAAACGGCTTGTTTTATCTGTTAATGTGTCATGAAAAATAAAACTTAAAACACCATACAACTTACGATAAGCAAACTCAAAACGTGTGCAAGCTTTACCAAGTTTATTGCTATTGGCAAGCTTAAGCTCAATATCTAGTTTTTCTAAAATAGTGGTCTGAAATTCATTTCGGCCTTGCTTTAATAGATTGAGAATAGGTGTGAAGTTAGACTGAAATTGCAAGCCCAATACGTTTGGGTCTTGATTAGCTTGCTGGTAACAACCTATTAGATTCTTTGGATTTTTAGGAGTCTTATAGGTATAAATTGTAAAATCATAATTATCACCACTAGGCTGATTGCCTTTAGTAGCATTTTGTCCCTGGCGGTCTGTTACTGTTAACCCTCCCATCCAAAAACGCCATACCGCTTCAGCACCAGTATAAAATAAAGGCTCAAACTTAACGCTACCTTGCGCTAACAAATATTGATTATCACTAGCAATAAAATAAATTTTAAACTGCATTTGTTGCTGAACAATATTATATGTCGCGCTAAGATATCCCAAGCCTAGGCTTTGCGCTTCAATCGCTTGTTGTAATGTTCCATAGTCTGCATGCTTATCAGCTAATAGCTGACTTGGGCAAGGCAGTAATGGCAAATCAGCTGCTTCAGGCTGAATAAAAGCAATACCATGATGAGTAAATCGATTTAACTTATCATTTTGGTCATCAAATAATCGCAGATTATTATTATTGTTCGCGTAAGACTTTGGTGTCGTTGCAGGCAAATACTCATTTTGCTGTTTCACAAATTGGTTATGCTG
>CAYXLV010000224.1:0-3779 GCA_964465995.1 uncultured Coxiellaceae bacterium
GACTGGCTTTACGACGATTAAAGTGAACAGCCACACCACTCATAGGAATAGCAGACAAAATTCGTACTGGTAATGCAGAACGCTCAAAGGCATCTCGCAACGCCAATGAATTCATCAGCGTTGCCAGCATACCCATGTAATCACCGGTAATACGATTAATTCCTGCCTCAGAGAGGGCAACACCTCGGAAAAAATTCCCTCCACCAATCACAATGGCAACTTGTACGCCAAGTTTATAAACTGTAGAAATATCATGGGCCATGCGATCCAACACTTGTGGATCAATCGCATAACGCCCTCCTCCCATCAGCGCTTCACCGCTCATTTTTAATAGAACGCGGCGATAGATTGGTTGCGGGCCATCCGACATATTGTTTATCTCCCTTCTACTTGTGCCCTTACTTCTTCTGCGAAATCAACAGTTTCTTTTTCAATACCTTCACCGACTTCAAAGCGCACAAAGTTAAGCACTTTGGCATTTTTTGCTTTTAATAAGGCGGTAATCGTTTGATCAGGATCTTTAATGAATGGTTGTTGAATTAAACAGACTTCTTTAACGAATTTCGCGATACGACCAGTCACCATTTTTTCAATAATGTCATCTGGCTTCCCGCTTTCTTTTGCTTGAGCCGCGAAAATTTCACGCTCTTTTGCAATCACATCATCATTTAAACCACTTTCATCAATCGCTAATGGACTGGTAGCAGCGATATGCATGGCTAAATCTCTTGCTAAATCGCGATCATCAATATCAATCGCCACTAGCACACCGATGCGACTGCCGTGCGTATAAGCACCAACGCAACCATCCGCTTGCAAACTAGCGATACGGCGGACTTGAATATTTTCACCAATTTTTGTCACCAATTCTTGGCGCGTTTGTTCAATGGTTTTATCCGCACCGTCGGCAGCAGGTAATGCTAAAAGTGCGTCGACAGAATCAGCATTAGCCGCTAATCCACGCGTTGCACAGATTGTTGCAAACGTTTGAAAACCGGTATCACGTGCAACAAAGTCAGTTTCACAATTAATTTCTGCTAGGAAAGCTTGTTGATGATTATCAGTGGTAGCGATGGTTACCGTACCTTCTGCGGCGGTTTTACCCGCACGTTTTGCCGCCTTTGCTTGGCCACGTTTACGCATTTCTGTAATGGCCGCTTCCATATCGCCGTTGGCTTCTTGTAGCGCCTTTTTACATTCCATCATGCCTGCGCCAGTGCGTTCGCGCAGTTCTTTTACCATGGAGGCAGTAATTGTCATTCTTTTTCTCCGAAATTATTAGTGGGTCTTGATTAAGAGCTCGCCTTGTCTACTGTTTCTTTATCAGTCGCTGTTTTTTTCACAGGTGCTTTCTTTTCAACAGGTTCATCTGACTTACTCGGTGCCTTCTTCTCAGGTGCGTCTTTTTTCTCACCTGGTGCTTTTTTTGCAGGTTGCTTTTTCTTAGCGACTGCTTTTTTCTTAGCTGGTGCGGCTTCACCATCACTCGTAGAGGCTTTTTTTGCAGCCGTTTTTTTCTTCACTACTTTTTTCACAACCGGCTTGCCTTCATCAGCATCTGCTTTGCCATCACCTTTTGCTTTAGCCGTTTCCATGTCGACTGCACCACGTGCTTCAATAACGGTATCTGCAATGGTTTTGCAATATAAACGAATGGAACGCAATGCATCATCGTTACCTGGAATCATGTAATCAATGTTGTCAGGGTTTGAGTTGGTATCAACAACACCAATCACTGGAATACCTAAACGACGCGCTTCTTGAATTGCGATGCTTTCGTTATCCACATCAATAACAAACAACACATCTGGCAAACCGCCCATGTTTTTGATGCCTTCCAAGCATGCTGATAATTTTTCTTTTTCGCGCATGATATTGAGCACTTCTTTTTTAGTCATGCCTTTAAAAGCATCTTCTGCTTCACTCATGCTTTCTAAATCTTTGAGACGTTTGATCGATTGGCGAATGGTTTTGTAGTTGGTCAACATACCGCCCAACCAACGGTAATTCACATAAGGCATTCCCGAACGCGTGGCTTCTTCACGCACGATATCACGTGCTGCGAACTTGGTGCCCACGAATAAGACTTTACCTTTGCGGGCTGCAACATCAGCAATAAAGTGTAAGGCTTCACGAAATCGTGGGAGGGTTTCTTCGAGGTTAATGATGTGAATTTTGTTACGAGTTCCGAAAATATAAGGACCCATCTTTGGGTTCCAGTAGCGAGTTTGGTGACCGAAATGTACACCAGCTTCTAACATTTGACGCATTGATATGCTAATAGCCATTGTTTTCTCCAGGGTTAAACCTCCACATATCCCATAATTCGACCCAGCTGGTAAATAATTAACCTGGCTAAGCACCCCAAATCATGTGTCGATATGTGTGCGGATTTTAGTCATTAGTACGAAAAAAATTCGCACTAAACCAGTTTTTATTGTATTTTGTTGCCTGCAAAAACAGCACAGCAAAATTTGCTTAGCTTTATACCATAGACAGACATAGACAACAATCATCGTGAGCACCAAATGGAAATAACACTCAAGACACCCGAAGCGTTTGAAAAAATGCGCGTTGCCGGCCGCCTCGCCGCTGAAGTTCTCGACATGATCGAGCCACATGTGCAAGCCGGTGTCACCACCAATGAACTCAATGATATCTGCCATCGTTATATCACCGAGGTTCAAGATGCTATCCCCGCCCCACTCAATTATCGAGGCTTCCCCAAATCCATTTGTACGTCTGTCAATTATGTGGTTTGCCACGGCATTCCCAGCGATAAGAAATTAAAGAACGGCGATATCATTAATATTGATGTCACGGTGATAAAAGACGGCTACCACGGCGATACCAGCAAGATGTATACCGTTGGCAAAATCGCTCCATTTGCAGATCGCTTAATCAAAGTGACTCAAGAATGCTTATACCTTGGCATAAAAATGGTCAAACCTGGTGTACGTCTCGGCGATATTGGCGCTGCCATTCAAGAATACGCTGAAAAGAACCGCTACTCGGTTGTCCGTGAGTTTTGCGGCCACGGTATTGGCACCGTCTTTCACGAAGAAGCCATCCAAGTCCTCCATTACGGCAAGCCCGGCACAGGCTTAGTACTCGAGGAAGGCATGACATTCACTATTGAACCAATGATTAACGCTGGCAAACGGCATATCAAAATCTTGAAAGATGGTTGGACGGCAATTACTAAAGACCATAAACTTTCCGCTCAATGGGAACACACGCTTGGTGTGACCCAGGATGGATGTGAAGTCTTTACACAACGCCCAAATGAGATTATTTGACAAGAGCTCAAGCATTGAGCTTTTTAAGCAGCAGTAACCATTGATTTGTGTTTTTTTTATCAGGCTTTAAGATTGCCTTAATAAATTGCTTATAGAATAAGCCTAAAGACCGCTATTATTAATATGGTATTTGTTTATGCAGCCTAATTTTTTCAACAAACCTGCAAGCGCTATCGGCCCCGAGCTTTTTGCAGCAGTATCGAAAAACGACAAACAACATGTCAGAGAAATCCTTAGGCTTGCAACCTACACCGGCATCATTGGCCTGATCGATCTCTATCAAGACCCTGCAACCGGCAATTATGCAATACACCAAGCCATTCAACTAAATCATAATGACATTATCAACTTACTAATTAATCACGGCGCAAACCTAACAATAAAAAATAGTAAACAACTTTCAGGTCTGGAATTGCTAAATAAAAGGCCGTTTAGTTTTTATTATCCTGAAAAGAAATGCCACCTTTCAGTGATACCAAG
>CAYXLV010000225.1:0-3773 GCA_964465995.1 uncultured Coxiellaceae bacterium
ATATTAGCTTAGGCGATTACATTGGTGCGGGCACCAAAATTGCTGAGTTGATAGACACGCAACACTTAAAAGTCGAATACGCATTACCCAGCCGGTATTTACCTCAATTAAAACTTGGACAAAGTGCGACAATTACATCAGGCGTGTTACCCAATCAACATTTTATCGCTCATGTATCGTATATCGCTCCTGATATCGACCCTACCACACAAACCGTTACCATCCACGCTACGTTGGATAATCAGCGTAATTTATTAAAACCTGGTGAGTTTGTTACGATCCAACAGACGTTTAATAGTCAACATCACTCATTACTAGTGCCCACTGAAAGTGTGATCGCTAGTTTAAATAGTTATTTTGTATTTACTGTGCAGCACGGCAAAGCGGTGAAAACACCCGTTACCGTTGGTAGAAAATTCACTAATCGCGTGCAAATTCTTAGCGGCTTAACGCCAAACGAAACTATTGTTATTGCCGGACAAAATGAATTAAAAGATGGCAGTCAAGTGAAGGTGGTGCGTTAAGATGAATCTTTCTGAAACTTGTATTAAACGTCCCGTCTTTGCCACGGTACTGAGCTTAATTTTAGTGGTCATTGGCGTGATGGGATTTACGTATCTCAATACCCGCTTTTTTCCCAAGTTTCAGCAACACTCGATTATGATTACCACTAACTATACTGGCGCGAGTGCCAAGCTAGTTGAAACGAGCATTACCACACCGCTTGAAAATGCGTTAAGCGGCATTGAAGGTATTGATGTGATGGAGTCCATCAGTGCACAAGGGCAAAGCACGATCACCTTAAAAATTTTACAAGGTTTTAATGCGTATGAGCTAGCCAATAAAGTCCGCAATAAAATTGCAATGGCGCAATACCAATTACCATCAAGCGTTAAACCACCGATGGTGCAAGCGGGCTGGGGCTCGATGGATTTAATGGATATTGCGTTTACTGATCAACATAAAAGCCTTGATGATTTGCGTGATTATTTAGAGCGCTATGTGATTAATCGTATTCAGCAAATTCCGGGTATTGCTGATGTGGCGATTAGTGGTGCGAATAAATATGCGATGCGTATTTGGTTAAACCCGCAAAAAATTGCGGCCCTTGATTTAAGTATTGATGACATTACCACGGCAATTAGTAATAGCAATGTTGAGTTACCCGCCGGTGAAATTAAAGCAGACTCGATTAATTATCCAATTACGGCTGCCACCAAGCTTAATACAGCAAAACAGTTTGGCAATATTATTATTAAGAACAATCACGGGCATATTATTTATTTAAAAGATGTTGCCAAAATTCAACTTGGCAGTGATGAAGCCAATAAAACCATTGTGAATGTTAATGGCAAACCAGGTGTGGTGTTAACGATTTATAATGGCACTGACGCCAATCCTATTGCTGCTGCTGGCAAAGTTGAACAATTAAGCAAGCAATTACAAAATCAACTACCGCCTGGCATGCGCATGTTAACCACTTTCAATCAAGCGACGTTTATGCGCGCTAGTGTGCATGAAGTTTATGTCAGCATTTTCTTTGCCATTTTATGCGTGGGTTTAGTGATTTTATTATTTTTGGGGCGTTTGCGCACAGTGCTTATTCCCATTGCCACCATTCCTATTTGTTTAATGGCGGCGTTTGGTTTGATGTATTTTATGGGCTTTAGCATTAATGTGATTACCTTGCTGGCAATTGTTTTATCGATTGGCTTGGTTGTCGATGATGCGATTGTGATGCTGGAAAATATTCATCGCCATATTGAAAACGGTTTAAAGCCATTGGCCGCTGCGATTAAAGGGAGTCGTGAAATTACTTTTGCCGTTGTGGCGATGACGCTAACCTTAGCCGCCGTATACGCACCGATTGGTTTAGTCAAAGGTCATGGTTCAACGATTTTTAAATCATTTGCTTTAACTTTAGCGGGTGCTGTGATTATTTCTGGTTTTGTGGCGCTGACTTTATCACCGATGATGTGTGCGTATTTGTTAGGTAAACGCGAGCAGCCTTCATCACGCTATCAACAATGGTTAGAAGCATTTTTTGATAAACTCTCGCAGCAGTATCAACGCTTATTAGGCTGGGTGCTTAAAGTGCGCTCGGTGGTTGTTATTATTGCAGTAGCCATTGCCGCGGGCGGTTATTTTTTATTTACAACACTGCCAAAAGCATTTATGCCGGCAGAAGACATGGGTTTTGTGGTAGCGATTTTGCATCCACCAAGTGGTGTTAATGCCAATTATTTAGAAAAACACATCGCGAAGATCAATACCATTATGCAAAAAATTCCAGCGATTCAGGCGACGTTATCCCTCGCCGGCGATGGCAATCGTAATTTTATTTTTGCAGATCTAAAACCTTTTGCTAATCGCCATATCAGTGCTAAAGCAATTGCGAATCAAGTGAATCAAGCAATCCATCAAATTCCTGGTTTAAATGCCTCAGCGTTTGCACCGTCGTTTGGCAGCTCTATGCAGCAGCAAATTAAATTTTATTTGGTTGGCTCGAGCAGTTATTTGGCTTTGTATAAAGTATCCAATGCGATTGTCAAAGCGCTCAATCAGCAGTCAGATTTAAAGCTTGTGCACAGTGATTTAAATTTTGATAATCAGCAGTATCAGTTACACGTGAACCGTGCGCTTGCGGGTAATGCTGCCGTAAGTGTCAAAGCGATTGATAATACTCTCGCAAAATTATTAGGTGGCGCGACTGTTTCAACGTTTAATATTGAAGGTCGTGATTACGATGTTTACTTGCAGGCAGCTGATAATTATTTACATAGTCTGGATGCGATTAATCATTTTTATGTGAAAAACACTGCCGGCCAACTGGTTCCCTTAAGTAGCCTGGTGCAAATCAAATCGATTTTAAGCCAACCAAATTTAATTCACTATGATCGTTTGCGTGCTGCCACGTTAACTGCACAATTACAATATGGCGTTAAATTGGGAACAGCCGTTAAAAATTTACAACAATTATTGCCAAAGCTATTACCGGATAATGTAAAATACGCCTTCGCCGGCCGCGCCCGCCAAATGCTGCAATCTAGCGGCAATATGGGCATGTTATTTATCCTAGCTATTGTATTTATCTTTTTAGTCTTAGCCGCGCAGTTTGAAAGTTTTATTGACCCATTAATTATTTTACTCGCCGTACCGCTCAGCATTGTTGGTGCATTATTATCATTAAAGTTGGTTAATGGCTCGATTAATATTTACACCTCAATCGGCTTAGTCACCCTCATCGGCTTAATCGCCAAGCACGGTATTTTAATTACTCAATTCGCTAATCGTCTACAAAGCGAAGGCATGCCCATGACGACCGCCTTAATCCAAGCTGCTACTACACGCTTGCGCCCTATTTTAATGACAACCGCTGCGATGGTTTTTGGTGTTATTCCTTTAATTTTTGCCAGCGGCGCTAGCGCCATCAGCCGCGAGCAAATTGGTGTGGTGTTAAGTGGTGGGTTATTGTTTGGTACTTTTTTCTCTTTGGTTTTGGTGCCGGTGGCTTATAGTTATGCGGCGGGGTTGAAGGGTTTTGTTCGAAAGTGTATTGGGCAGTAATTATGGGTTTATTTGTGATGAGCTTTATTGAAAAGTCTCAGTAGCATGAGACTATTTAGGCATATGTGAAATTAGTAGGCGCGTCCTGGTAACCTGGTAATTAAATTAAAACTGAAGCTTATATTTTTGGGCAACCTCTCACTAGCGTTCGTGGCTAAGATGTCACAGCCTTCTGCCAATGCATGAAAACCGAGCCACGAACGCCA
>CAYXLV010000226.1:0-1645 GCA_964465995.1 uncultured Coxiellaceae bacterium
GGCGGCCAGCTAATGACAACCACCGAAGTGGATAACTGGCCAGGCGATGTTGAAGGTTTGCAAGGTCCAGGATTAATGGAACGCATGCAAAAACATGCGGAGCGCTTTAATACCAACATCGTGTTTGATCATATTGTGAAAGTCGACTTAAACCAGCGCCCTTTTCATCTTAAAGGCGATAATCATGAATACACCTGCGACGCTTTAATTATTGCCACTGGCGCATCAGCTCGCTATTTAGGACTACCTTCTGAACAAGCCTTTATGGGGAAAGGCGTTTCTGCTTGTGCCACGTGTGATGGCTTCTTTTATAAAAACAAACCAGTTGTGGTGATTGGCGGCGGTAATACTGCGGTTGAAGAAGCATTGTATCTTGCCAATATTGCTTCCAGTGTCACCCTAGTGCATCGACGCGATGCCTTGCGCGCAGAAAAAATTCTAAGCGATCGCTTAGTTGAAAAATCTCAAAACGGTAATGTCACTATTGAGTGGAATCATGTGTTGGATGAAGTACTCGGTGACGAACAAGGCGTGACGGGTGCAAGACTGCGTCATGTGAGTAATAACGAAAATAAAGATATTAAAGTCGACGGTGTGTTTATCGCCATCGGCCATGATCCCAATACCCAAATTTTTCGCGGCCAATTGGATATGGATGATAGCGGCTATCTATTCGTAAAAGGTGGGCGTGAAGGTTTGGCAACACAAACCAGTATTGCTGGCGTTTTTGCTGCCGGCGATGTCGCCGATCATGTCTATCGCCAAGCGGTGACCTCAGCAGGAACTGGCTGTATGGCAGCTTTGGATGCTGAAAAATACTTGGATGAGTTGGCCAATCAACCGGCGCGGTTCTAACGGTTCAGCGCCCAATTGACCCTTTATCTTTATTGGCTTTTCAGGCATGATAGCAAGCTGCAAATTTGCCCTATACCCCAATCCATAGATAATTAAGAGGTTCGCCAGACAATGGCTAAAGAAGATCACATTGAAATGGAAGGTGTTGTCGTTGACTCACTGCCCAACACCACCTTCCGAGTTAA
This sequence comes from uncultured Coxiellaceae bacterium, assembly GCA_964465995.1. Classification (GTDB taxonomy): domain Bacteria; phylum Pseudomonadota; class Gammaproteobacteria; order Coxiellales; family Coxiellaceae; genus CAYXLV01. The sequence continues at coordinate 1,041 of CAYXLV010000226.1, forward strand.
GTTAGAAAACGGTCATGTAGTGACTGCTCACATTTCAGGCCGGATGCGTAAAAACTATATTCGCATTCTAACGGGTGACAAGGTCACCGTTGAACTCACACCTTACGACCTAACTCGTGGGCGTATCATTTACCGCGATGTTGGTAAGAAATCCGCACCGCCGACGAGTAAATAAGATTAATCCATAAAAAAAAGCCGCGCCAAATTAACATTTAACGCGGCTTTTTTGTGTTGGCTAAATATCGACGGTCACTTTACCTGTTACCTCGATGGTGACTTCATCACCGGCAATGTCGATGGTAACACAACCCCCGTTATTGCTCAGCTGGCCAAACAGCAACTCTTCTGCCAATGGTTTTTTCAACTGCTCTTGAATCAGGCGAGACATCGGACGCGCGCCCATTTGTCGATCGTAGCCTTTTTCAGCGAGCCATTGTTTTGCGGCTGGCGTGATTTCTAACTCAACCTCTTTTTCAATTAATAACTCGTGCAAGTCTCTCAGTTCTTTATCAACAATTCGTAAAATTGTGTCTTCTGCTAAATGCTTAAATTGCACGACCGCATCCAAGCGATTACGAAACTCTGGCGAAAATAGCTGCTTAATT
>CAYXLV010000226.1:1655-3764 GCA_964465995.1 uncultured Coxiellaceae bacterium
GCTAGCAAGCTATCATCATCATGTCCTTGCTCAGAAAAACCGACCGTCGCTTTTTCCATCAGCTCAGCACCGGCGTTGGTGGTCATAATGATAATAACGTGGCGAAAATCTGCTTTGCGGCCGTTATTATCCGTGAGGTGTCCGTAATCCATGACCTGCAATAAAATATTAAATAAATCAGGATGGGCTTTTTCAATTTCATCAAGCAGTAGCACGGCATGTGGTTGCTTGATAATAGATTCAGTTAATAAACCGCCCTGCTCGTATCCGACATACCCTGGGGGCGCACCAATCAAACGCGAAACAGCGTGTTTTTCCATATACTCTGACATATCAAAGCGAATTAAATCGACACCCAATTCTGCAGCCAATTGTTTTGTGACTTCGGTTTTACCAACACCGGTAGGTCCTGCTAATAGAAATGAACCGACGGGTTTATTAGCAGCGCGCAAACCGGAACGCGATAATTTAATGGCATCGCTTAGCACATCAATCGCGGCATCTTGACCAAACACTTCACGTTTTAAACGACGTGGTAATTGTTTTAGTTTTTGGCGATCTGTTGTAGTGAGGTTTTCAATCGGGATTCGAGCCATTTTTGCAATGACTGTTTCAATATCATTTTCTTGAATGACTTTATGCTTTTTAGTTGCTGGTACCAGATTTTGATAAGCACCGGCTTCATCAATCACATCAATCGCTTTATCCGGTAAGCGGCGATCCACCATGTATTTACCTGATAATTCAACCGCTCTTTCCAAAGCTGCTTGCGAATACTCAACTTGATGATAAGACTCAAAGCGAGCTTTTAATCCTTGTAAAATATTTAAAGTATCTTCAACGGATGGTTCTTCTACATCAATTTTTTGAAAGCGACGTAGCAAGGCATGATCTTTTGAAAAAAAGTTACGGTATTCATCATAGGTTGTTGCACCCATGCAACGTAACTCACCTGAGCTTAATAAAGGTTTTATTAAGTTTGATGCATCCATGGTGCCACCCGTAGCTGAACCAGCACCAACTAAATTATGAATTTCATCAATAAAAATAATCGCGCCCGTGTATCGCCCTAAGGCTTTTAATACCGCTTTAAAACGCTTTTCAAAATCACCGCGATATTTTGTGCCAGCCAACAACACCCCCAAATCTAATGAATACACAGTACAATGCGCCAGCGGCTTTGGTACTTTCTTATCAACAATTAAACTGGCTAGCCCTTCGGCAATTGCTGTTTTACCAACCCCAGCTTCACCCACTAACAATGGATTATTTTTATTACGCCGACAAAGAATTTGCACCGCGCGCATCAGTTCATCTTGACGACCAATTAAAGGATCCAGTTTTCCCATCGCAGCTTTTTCATTTAAATTCACCGCGTAAGTTTCAATCAGATTTTCTTCCGTTGAATTATCACGTGGTATTGCCTGCTCTTGCGCCGGCTGCGCGGCATCACTTGGAAAACTCACATCCTTTTGCTGCTGACGTGATAAACCTTGCATGGTGTAATTCATCACATCAACACGAGTAACATTTTCTTGAGTAAGAAAATAAACTGCCTGACTATCTTGTTCGCCAAAAATAGCCGTTAAAACATTGGCACCCGTCACTTCTGGACGACCTGAACTTTGTACTTGATAGATAGCTCTTTGGAGGACTCGTTGAAAACTTAAGGTGGGTTGCAATTCACGTTCGATATTCATGGGAATGTGTGGTGTGGTTTCATCGATAAAGATACCAAGACCGGCACGCAGACGTTCGATGTTGGCGCCACACGCACTGAGAATATTACTGACTTCGGTATTATCTAATAAAGCCAATAATAAGTGCTCAACCGTGATAAACTCATGTCGCTTGTCACGCGCCTGAGTGTAGGCATGATTGAGGGTAGTTTCTAACGACTTGCTAAACATAGCTTGTCTCCTCTTTCTAGTGACCTGGCATCCATCATAGCTTCCAGGTTGTCCATAAAAACTGTAAGCGTCTCTTTCTATTAAATTTAGCTCAATCCTCAGTACATTTCCTTTTTTCTTGTGGCAGATTTCCTACATTTAAAGTGAAAACGAATTTTTTTATTATTTTTTTCATGCGCTTATTAACATTACCTATTGT
>CAYXLV010000227.1:0-3742 GCA_964465995.1 uncultured Coxiellaceae bacterium
ATTTTGCTTCGGTGGTTTCTTTAATTAATGCTGTTTTGTTATGGTGGCTTTTTAAAGAGACCTTTTCAGCTCAAGGCAAAATACGTATCAAGATCTCACATGCTTTACATATTTTTATTTCTGCATTTAAGCACAAGCGGGTGCGAAATTTATCGGTCGTTTTTTTAGTGATGATTTTTGGTTGGAGTAACTTTTTTACTTTTATTTCGCTTTATTTATTTGGTCGTTATCATTTCAGTGCTTTTGATAATGCCATGTTCCTGGCAGTGATGGGTGTTGGCTTTAGCATTGGTTGTGGCTATTTAGTTAATTTTTTAGCTAAACGTTTTCCTCTAAAAAATAATGTGATGATTAGTTTAATGGTTGCGGCGTGTTGCCCTATTTTAACGTTGCTTATCAATAACCCTTATTATTTGTGGCCGCTGTCTTTGGTGATTGGCACCGCAATGGCGATTGCGTATTCCACTATTATTGCTATTTTCTCGAACCAGGTGAGCTCGAAAGAGCAGGGCTGGGTTATGGGGGTTACGGGCGCTGTTTCGGCTCTTTGTTTTGGTATCACTTCGTTTGCTACCGGTGCCATTGCCAAATTTGGTGCGGGGTTGCCAATGGTTTTGGCAGCGGCGGGGATGCTGGGTAGTGCGCTCTTGTTATACTTCGTCCGTTGTGACTGATGTTACATGTTGGCGAAAATTATCGTTAATTAATTGTATTTTGGCGACAACTACTGCAAGTTGTCGCCAAATGAGTGCCTCGGTTAGATATCAATATTTTCAGCAGATAGTGCGTTACTTTCGATAAACTCACGTCGAGGTTCAACTTGATCACCCATTAGGGTAGTGAATATTTGATCCGCAGACACCGCATCTTCAATGCTAACTTTCAGTAAGCGTCTTGTTTCGGGATCCATGGTCGTTTCCCATAATTGTTCGGGGTTCATTTCACCAAGACCTTTATAGCGCGAGATATTCAGTCCTTTTTTGCCTTCAGCCATCAGCCAGGCAAGTGCGTCGCTAAAATCACTGACTTCGATTTTTTTATCGCCTCTCACGATATGGGCACCATCTTCTACAATACCAACCAGTTTCTTTTGTAGGCTGATAATGCGTTTGTAATCAGCTTGGTTGAAAAAGTCTTCAGGCATTGGAATGTCTTTCGTGACGCCATGACTTTTGGCTTCAATGGTAGGGATAAATTTTTCTCCTGAATCACTGGCATTGATACTGACTAGATAATGGGCGTGGCCATCAGTGTCCTCGTTGGTTAGCGCTTCGTTTAAAACTTTAGCCCATTCCTCAACTGCTGCTTTATTGCTGAGTGCTTCAAGCTCTAAGGGAGGAACATTAATCAGTTGGCGTAATACTGGTTTGGGAAAGCGCATGCCTAAACGGTCGATGCTGCGGATGACTTGGCGATAATGCGTTGATATATCTTCAAGCGCTGCGCTCGAAATGGCCGGAGCATCAGCATTGCTGCGAAAGCTTGCACCATCAAGAGCCAGGGTGAGCAGGTAGGCATCGAGTGCTTCGTCGTCTTTAATATATTGTTCTTGTTTGCCTTTTTTGACTTTGTACAGTGGTGGTTGCGCGATGTAAATATTACCGCGCTCGATCAGTTCTGGCATTTGGCGATAGAAAAAGGTTAATAACAGTGTGCGAATATGCGATCCATCGACGTCGGCGTCAGTCATGATGATGATGTTGTGATAACGCAGTTGGTCGGGGTTATATTCTTCCTTACCAATGCCACAGCCTAGTGCGGTAATTAAGGTGCCGACTTCAGCAGAAGATAGCATTTTATCAAAGCGTGCTTTTTCAACGTTTAGAATCTTACCCTTTAGTGGCAGGATGGCTTGGTATTTACGGTCACGAGCCTGCTTCGCTGAGCCACCCGCAGAATCACCCTCCACCAAGTACAGTTCACATAGAGCGGGATCTTTTTCTTGGCAGTCTGCAAGCTTGCCAGGCAAGCCGGCAACATCGAGAACTGATTTGCGGCGAGTCATTTCCCGGGCTTTTCTAGCCGCTTCACGTGCGCGGGCCGCATCAACAATTTTCATGACGATGGTGCGGGCTTTTTTGGGGTTTTCTAATAAGAAGTCATTTAATTTATTGGCGACAGATTGTTCTACGGCGGGTTTTACTTCAGACGATACCAATTTATCTTTGGTTTGCGATGAAAACTTGGGGTCAGGTACTTTCACAGAAAGTACGGCGGTCAAGCCTTCACGTGCATCATCACCGGTTGTGTTAACTTTGGCTTTTTTGCTAATGCCTTCTTTTTCAATGTAGGTGTTCAGCGTTCGAGTTAATGCGGCACGTAATCCTGCTAAATGTGTACCGCCATCGCGTTGTGGAATATTGTTAGTAAAACAAAAAATATTTTCTTGGAAGCCTTCGTTCCATTGCAATGCAGCTTCGACGACAATGCCATCTTTTTCATGGCTAAAGTGAAAAACATCGGGGTGAATAGGGGTTTTGTTGCGATTTAAATGTTCGACAAAAGCTTTAATGCCACCTTCGTATTCAAAAACATCTTCTTTTCCAGTGTTTTCGTCAACTAAGTGAATACGAATACCGGAGTTTAAAAATGATAATTCGCGTAAACGTTTCGCTAAGATATCGTAGTGAAAAACGGTATCACTGAATATTTCGTTGCTGGGTTTGAAGCAAACTTGAGTACCCGTGCTATCGCTTGAGCCGGTTTCTGCAAGTGGTGCTTGTGGGACACCCATTTTATAGTCTTGTTGAAAGACTTTACCGTTTTGAAAAATAGTTAACTGTAAATCTTCGGAAAGGGCGTTAACGACGGAGACACCGACACCGTGTAAACCACCAGACACTTTGTAGGCATTTTTATCGAATTTACCACCCGCGTGTAAAACGGTCATAATCACTTCGGCAGCAGAGCGGCCTTCTTCAGGGTGGATGCCAGTCGGGATACCGCGGCCGTTATCTCGGACGGTGACTGAACCATTGGTGTGTAATGTGACTTTAATTTCAGAGCAATAACCGGCAAGCGCTTCATCAACTGAGTTATCAACCACTTCAAAAACCATGTGGTGTAACCCCGTACCATCATCGGTATCGCCAATATACATGCCGGGTCGTTTACGGACTGCGTCGAGTCCCTTGAGGACTTTAATGGTGGCGGCTTCATATTTTGGGGAGGTGGGTTCTTTTGGTGGTTCAGCGTTGCTCATAGTGGTATGGCTCTCTTTTATATATACCTTGTAGGCTGGGTCGCCATTATACCATAGATCTTCAAACTGGCACGTTAAATTTTGGGATTTCAGTGAGGGGATTTTTTTGTGTAATGTATTGAAAAATATAGAGAAAATATTTTTGATTGGGGTTGTGGTGGTGTGCTTTGTTTTACATAAATTGTGCGGGTGACTTTAGTGGGTATTGTGGTGCAAAGTATGCAAAATGATGGGTTGGTGTTGGTTTGATGAGTCGTTGATTAGAGTGGTTGTGGGCTACTGTGATTGCGTGATCTAATCATTACCCATCAGTTAACAAAGCCAGTTTGAAAATATTTTTTTGTGGGTTTAGCTTCTCTTGTGTTGTGTATTAACCTAATCATTACCCACAAGTTAATAAAGCCAGTTTGAAAATATTTTTTTGTGAGTTTAGCTTCTCTTGTGTTGTGTATTAACCTAATCATTACCTACAACTTAGTAAAGCCAGTTTGAAATTATTTTTTGTGGGTTTAGCGTCTTAAGTGTTGCATATTAATTTTA
>CAYXLV010000228.1:0-3726 GCA_964465995.1 uncultured Coxiellaceae bacterium
GATGCCGGTGCCTTGTTGGCTTAAGGCAAGCCAAGTGCCGCCTATTTCTAAGCGTTGGTGTGCAGTACATAGGTTTAGATAGGATGTTGCTCCAATGATGTGGTTTGATGTGGTGCATTGGATAACAAATGGTGTCATTGAGCCATTCGCTTTTAATTCAAGTCGCCTTGAAATTTCATGCTGCATTTTGCTAGGAGGCGGGATTAACGTATACCAAAGGGCCCATAATTTGCCGTCTTCAACACTGGCTTTGAGTGCTTCGCAGTGATCCATGGTCATTGGGAGAAGTGTGCATAAATTGCCTGTTAAGATTGTATCTTCGGTCATCATCATATTTCCTCAGCGGTTGAAAGAGCAGCGTGGGTATTTAAACACTATTATTCTGTGGTACAAATAAAAATAGCTGTCATTAAATGAGACGTCACCCAGACCGACCTAGGATTGAGCTCTTTTAATATCATAGAGTTAAGTTAGCAATTGGTACAATTAGCAGGTGCGTCCTGGATAAATCCGTAGAATATACGTATGGCTTTCTTGGGTGGAGTCATTATCCTTGTGTCAAAAAAAGAGCTTTAAATGGAGTGATAGATGGGGCTAATTGGCTTACTAACTGCTGAGGAATAAATGGCAATAAAAACGCAGACGTTAATGGTAAGGAAAACACTAGATCATCGTTTTATTGAAGGTAACCAAGCTTGGATTAAAGCGGCAAACTTTGATGCAAAAAAAGATTTCACAGGGTTAACCGATTTCGATACGTGTTGGGCTGAGTTTTCTGAAATTACTCATGCTCATGAGAGAGATGCGATTGCTGGTCTTGCTTATGCTGCTATCCATTTTGGTGTTGTTGAAAATTATCGTCCTGCTTGGATTCATAATTACAAATATTTGGATGAAGTGTCATCAATTGAAACACCATTTATTCAAGTTATTGCGCATGAAATTACTAAGCCATACTGGGTGGATTATCTTAACCGCCTTTATCATGATAATCGTTTTAATATTAAGCAGTTTTATATCGGCAAGCCAACGCAAGAAAGTCTAACTGAAAACGAGCAATTATTATTGTTCTTATTGTTACGTGGTAAGACTGCAAAGGAAGTTGCAATATTTTTAAACAGGTCTCATCGCACGATTGAAGACCGGATCTTTAAACTAAAGCAAAAATTAAACTGTCGCAATCGATCGCAATTGATCGAATATGCATTTAATCAAGGTTATGCGGAAGTCTTGCCGTTGAGTTGTAGTGACTGGGGGCTCAGCTAATTCTGAGCGCATAATCCGCCTGTCAAAAATTTATTTTTCATCTTTAGCATATTTCCTACGATGTCTGATCCATTTTTGTGGTATTTAAGCATGACTGTTTTTAGTTTCGCTTTTTTAGAAACGAGATCCATTTTGTAAGAATAAATATCTTGGCAACTTTACTTAATGATTGCTTAGACTAACAAGGTTGGATTCTTAGGGTTTGCTTGGGCGCCACAATTAAACTGTGTTCAAAATTGCAGCAACCGGGTGTTTAGTATGCGTATTTTTTACGCATTGACTTTTTAATAGTGTTGCATTTTGCAGCGATTTGTGTGATATTTCGGCCAAAAATTTGTGGAAAAAGATGGCTTTGTATTGCGATCCAGCTTACAACTTGTAACTAACAAAGATAAATTTAGCCTAATTAATTTTGGAGGCTTAGATGAAGTTAGAATATTCGCCAGATTCAAAGCGCAGTTCCAAAGAAATTGCTGTGATTGGTGGTGGATGGTACGGCTCCCACATTGCGCTTACTTTGGGCAGCAAAGGGTATAACGTAACACTCTACGAGAAAAACTCAGCGCTCTTCAGTGAAATATCAGGCTTATTTGGAATACGGCTGCACATTGGTCCACATTATCCACGTTCTCAAAGTACACGAAAAAGTTGTTTAACAGGGTTTCTTGGGTTCTCTACGAAATATCCAGAATTAATTGTTGCTCAAGATTCATCCATATACTCTATCGGTGAAACAGATGCTCGTGACCAGCCTTCGAAGGTAGACTCTGAAGAGTTTGCAAAGGTGTGTGCTGAAACTTCTCGATGTGAGGTGCTAGACAGTCCGCAGGATTATGGTTATAAGAATTTAAAAATTGCAATTAAAGTGGATGAGCCCAGCATCTGTGTTGGTAGAGGGTTGCATGATTTTTTCATGAGAAAATTGAAAGAAGCCAATGTCCGTGTGGTTTGCAATTATGGTATTGAGTCAACTATAAAGCTCACGAATGGGCAAATTCAAGTTACAAGTAATGAATCAAAGGAAATAAGACAGTTTGATTACGTAATCAACGCAACAAGTTTTCAAACCTTGCTACCCAAGCAAGTCAGTCTTCCGTTCGAGGTTTTTTACCAGCCTTGCTTAGCGCTTGTGTATAAGGATACAAAGCCTTCTTCAGCAAATGCAAATCCATTTTCGTTTATCGTTATGGATGGATGGTTTCCGTGCATGATGCCTATTGTCAAATACGACGATAATAACCATGACAATAAGCATGAATGGTCGCATGAATATGTTTTAACACATGGGATGTGGACCATTTTAGCTTCGTATAATAACGTAGAGAATGCGCGTGAACACTTAAGTAAGGTGGATGATAATTTTGTTGTTGATAAAGTAAAGCCGGAATGTGAAAAGGAAATTAATAGGTTTTGGCCGTCTTTTGAAGGTAGATTTAAATATGTGAGGTGGATTGGAGCCGTCTTAGCAAAAATCAAAAACAACAGAGAATTTCGTAGTTCAGTAACTTTTCAGGATAAAGAATCAGGCATGATTTACGCCTTGCCTGGTAAAGTAAGCAACATTTTTGATACTGAAAAAGAGGTAAATAGTTTAATCGAAAATAAAAATACGCTTAGCACAGAGAGCTATATTTATGTTAAAAATGGCACATTAGATACTGCTCTTCCAGAATTCCAGGAGCCAGTAACATCGCGCAACACTTGTGATTTGCAAACGTTCAGAGAGTATGGCAGCGGTGAAATTGAGGCTAGAGAGAAAGCAAGAGGTTTAGATCTTTTAAGGCGACAACCAGAATTTTCTCGTGATGAAGGTTTGAAAAGTGGCTCTGTGTTTGGTGCATCCCAAAAGTCCCTTTCTAAATACTTCCTGACTTTTGTTCTATTGTTGGTGTTTATGCTAAATGAAAATTCTGATGCTCCCAATGCATTACTTCGAGGAGCGCTTTTGGTAACAATAATGTTAGGTGCTGTAGGGAGTAAATTTAAAGAGTCTGGCTCTAACGTTATGAATATCCTCCCTGATAGTCTTTGGCGTCATGATAATGATCGTGACAGTTCGCCTGAGGGTGCGGCGCCTGATAGTAAGAATCACTGCATTGATCAGTCTTTTTAAATTGATGTCCATAAAAAATGGCGTTGTTGTGAAAAAAATTTGACTCTTTGGCCTAGTGGTTTGATACATGGTTGTTAATTATTTGAGAAGGGACCCCTATGAGCTATCAATTCAGTTCCAAGTTTATTTTGGAGCTTTTAAAGCAGCTACCGGTACAGGTTTTTTGGAAAGACACTGATGGCGTGTATTTAGGTTGCAATGATGCATTTGTAGAATCACTTGGGTTATCTTCTCAAGATGAAGTTGTTGGTAAGACGGATTTCACTTTGCCAATAGAGGTTAAAGAGGCGGCAAACTATCGCGCTGATGATTTGCAAATAATTCAATCTGGTTGTTCGAAGCTAAAT
>CAYXLV010000229.1:0-3705 GCA_964465995.1 uncultured Coxiellaceae bacterium
TACTTTCACTGTGCCATCCGGCAATCTTAGTAGTTGTAAGATTGTGGCAACGGTTCCCATTTTATAAATATCTTTTTCTTTTGGATCATCAACGGCTGCATCTTTTTGGGCAACGAGAAAGATTTTTTTCTCTTGTGCCATTGCTTCTTCAAGTGCCTTGATCGATTCGGTACGACCCACGAATAGAGGACTCACCATGTATGGAAAAATTACGACGTCGCGTAAGGGTAATAAGGGAAGTACCAAAGGCTTCTTGGATCTTGTTGCTTTACTCATTATCAATCACCTATTTCTTTACATTAACTTTTATTCTATTCAGAGGCCGCTTTTTTGGTGGGGTTTTCATTTTCGTAGATATAGATAGGATCACTATTGTCTTTAATGACGTTTTCATCAATTACAACTTTTTTCAGTCCCACTAGCGAAGGCAGGTGGTACATTAAATCCAATAACGTGTGCTCCACAATTGAACGCAGACCGCGGGCGCCGGACTTTCGTTGAATCGCTTTTTTAGCAATTTCATGTAAAGCACCTTCACGAAAATCAAGCTCTACACCTTCTAAAGTAAATAATTTTTGATATTGTTTGGTTAGTGCATTTCTAGGTTCTGTTAAAATCTGCACTAATGCTTTTTCATCTAATTCATCTAATACTGCAGTGACGGGTAAGCGGCCGATAAATTCGGGGATTAAACCGTATTTAATTAAATCTTGTGGCTCTACTAAATTCATAATTTCTGCAGCGACAATTTCCGTTTGTTTTTCTGCTACTTCTGCACCAAAACCAATACCGCTTTTTTCGGTGCGTTGTTGAATGATTTTATGTAAATCTGCAAAAGCACCACCGCATACAAATAAAATATTTGAGGTATCAACTTGGAGATATTCTTGCTGCGGATGTTTGCGTCCACCTTGTGGTGGGATAGCAGCGACGGTACCTTCAATTAACTTTAATAATGCTTGTTGGACACCTTCGCCTGAGACATCGCGTGTGATGGAGGGGCTATCGCTTTTACGTGAAATTTTGTCGATTTCATCGATATAAATAATACCGGTTTGCGCTTTTTCTACGTCGTAATTACAACGCTGCAATAATTTTTGCACGATGTTTTCTACGTCTTCACCAACATAACCAGCTTCAGTTAGTGTGGTGGCATCGGCAATAGCGAAGGGGACATTTAAAATTTTTGCTAGTGTTTGTGCTAATAGTGTTTTACCAGAACCGGTTGGGCCGATTAATAAAATATTACTTTTTGATAATTCGACATCATCGCCTTTGCCGCGATGATTAAGGCGTTTGTAGTGGTTGTAAACGGCAACTGATAAAACTTTTTTTGCGAATTCTTGACCGACAACATATTCGTCTAAGGAGGCGTGGATTTCTTGTGGGGAGGGAAGTTTCATTTCGCCGGTGTCGGCGTCTTTTGTTAGCTCTTCTTCGCGGATAATGTCATTACAAAGTTCAACACATTCATTACAAACAAAAACGGAAGGACCTGCAATTAATTTTCGGACTTCATGTTGGCTTTTGCCACAAAACGAACAGTATAACGTTTGACCGTTTTCTTCACTCATCTAAATTTACCTCATTTACCCAACGACCGATGCGTTGTCTTTTTTTCTATATGGGGCCGATCTGTTATTTTTCAATCCTATCATTATTATAGGCGACTACGATAGGTCCGAGACATCATACCACGCTTTATTAAAATTACGAGTAATCGTTGGAATTTTTAATAGAAACAAGAGGATGTCTTGATGAATGCACACAAGGTGATCTTATTTTACACACACAAAAAACGCCCAAAAAATGGGCGTTTTAAAGTATAAAAAAACCGGCTTATGTACGTTCAGTAAATATTGAATCGATCAATCCATATTCAAGCGCTTGATCAGGTGTCATAAAGTTATCACGATTGGTATCTTTTTCGATCACTTCAACTGGCTGACCAGTATGCTTAGCCATAATTTCATTTAAAGTGTCACCAACGCGCTTTGTTTCTGCGGCGTGGATTTGGATATCAGTACCTTGGCCTTGATAACCGCCTAACACTTGGTGAATCATTACGGTAGAGTTTGGCAAGCAATGACGTTTACCTTTCGCACCACCCGATAATAATAACGCTGCGGCACTAGCTGCTTGACCAATACAAAGCGTGCTCACATCTGGTTTAATAAAGCGCATCGTGTCATAAATGGCTAATGCTGCAGAAACAACACCGCCGGGTGAATTAATATAAATAGAAATATCTTTGTTTGGATTTTCAGACTCTAGGAATAAGAGCTGCGCAATAATTAAGTTGGCCATGTGATCTTCCACTTGACCCACTAAGAAAATAATTCGCTCTTTTAATAAGCGCGAATAAATATCATATGCACGCTCACCGCGCGAACTTTGTTCAACGACCATTGGCACCAAGTTTGCTTGGGGTGAATAAATCGTTTTTGCAGAATCGGCCATAATTACTCCCTTTTATTTTTCTGGCTTCACAAGCTCATTGAATTCAACAAATTTTTCAGTGACATTTGCCTGATCAATTAGTGTTTGTACAACTTGCTCCTCAAGTACTACTGCTTCAATTTCAGACAGTGCACGTTTGTTACCGTAATACCAAGCAGCGACTTCCTCAGGTTTTGGATAAGACGCGGCAATACTATCAACACGCGCTTTTACTTTATCTGGATCTACTTTAATTTCAAACTTTTTAATGACTTCCGCCAATAATAAACCCAGTGCTACACGTTTTTTAGCGTCAGCTTCGAAGGGTTCTCTTGGTAGGTCCAGCTTCGGTAATTCTTTTTTACCTTGCTGTACGGCCATTCTTTCGCGGGTCATGTTTTGCAGATGTTCAATTTCTGAATCGATTAATCCAGCTGGAATTGTCATTGGGTTCAGTTCAAGTAAGCGTTCTAACGCTTGATCTTTAGTCTTCATTACTAGCACGCGCTCTAATTCGTCTTGCATACTTTTTTCGACTTCGGCGCGTAATTTTTCAATACCGCCCTCTTTGATGCCGGCTTTTTCTGCCAATTGATCATCTAGTGCGGGTAATTCTGGTGCGAGGACTTTGTGGACTTTAATAATGAAAGTGGAGTGTTTGCCGGCTAGGTTAGCGGCTGGATATTCTGCTGGGAATTCAACGTTGATTTCGCATTTTTCTTCGGCTTTTTTACCGATTAACTGATCTTCAAAACCTGGAATCATTTGACCTGAACCGAGTTCCAATTGAAAGTCTTCGGCTTTGCCACCTTCGAAAGCTTTGCCATCAACATAGCCTTCAAAGTCAATAACGATGCGGTCACCGTTTGCAGATTCACGCTCAACTTCATTCCATTGCGCATGTTGTAAACGAATATCGTCGAGCATTTTATCAACTTCTGTAGCGCTAACTTTTGAAGTTGTTTTTTCAAAATTGATGCCATTGAAATCATTTAATTCAACTTCTGGATACACTTCAAACTCTGCTGTGTATTCGAGTGGCTCGTCTTTTTTTAATGCGCTGGATTCAACTTTTGGATAGCCGGCGATTTGAATATCATTTTCTTTGATCGCATTTTCGAAACTTGATTGAATTAATTCACCTGCGACTTCTTGGCGTACGCTCGCGCCAAATTTATCTTCTAATACTTTTAATGGAACTTTGCCGGGACGGAAACCTTTGATGCTGGCTGTTTTAGCCACTTTTTCTAGACGTTTTTGATAAGC
>CAYXLV010000230.1:0-3699 GCA_964465995.1 uncultured Coxiellaceae bacterium
TTCATGGGCGGCAGTAAAAGGGGCTACCAATATTACCCACAATGCGCTGTCGACGATTTGTTTCAAACCACGTGGTGCAACGTAAGTCATAGATACCACCACCACTGGTCACCGTTGGCACATGCGTCGTGGTTGTACGACCACGTCGCGTCGTCATGGAGGAATAACTTGGCGTCGTATAAACCGGATAGCGACCCTTATTGGCATCGCTATAGATATAAAGCCTATGCCCATTAGGCAAACGCTCAATACGATTTGGATAACCCCAAACATCCAGCAACTCATTAATGGGTGCACCACGCCAACTATGCACAACATCCGAATAGTTTTGCATGCTAATGCAGGCACTTAAAAAAAGGGTTGCCGGTATGACTAAGAGTCGACCATATTTCATGCCGATTCACCCTTAGATGCTTCAACGGCTTTTTCGATAATGACATCATCAACCGGCACATCCTGATGCCCAGCGCGTGAAGTGGTGTTGACAGCTTTAATTTTGTCCACAACATCCATGCCTTCAACGACTTTCCCAAACGCACAATAACCCCAGCCTTGTACAGACTCGGATTTAAAATCTAAAAAAGGATTATCGACGACGTTAATAAAAAATTGTGCAGATGCAGAATGTGGATCGGAAGTGCGTGCCATGGCGATGGTGCCACGGACATTAGATTGCGCCTTGTTGGCTTCATTGGGAATCGACTCTTCTGGTTCTTTGGAATCCATCCCCGGCAAAAAACCACCGCCTTGAATCATAAAGCCATCAATGACACGGTGAAAAATGGTGCCATCGTAGTGCCCGGCGCGGACATATTTCAAAAAATTTTCAGAGGTGGTAGGAGTGTTTTGATGATCGAGTTCTATCTTAATGGGGCCGTAACTTGTTTCCAAAATAACCATTTAATTTCCTTGTTAGCAGAGGTAAAAACCAGCACAGTATAGCGTAATCAACTGCGATATTTAAAGAGGGGAAAATACGCTGTTATCACTCACTTAGTCAACCCAAACTCGAGCATTTCGGAAAAAACGCATCCATGGCCCATACGCTTCCCAGTCACTGGGATGCCACGAATTTTGCACAGTTCGAAACACTCGCTCTGGATGTGGCATCATAATTGTGACTCGACCATCGGCGGAAGTTAATCCAGTAATACCTTGCACGCTACCATTTGGATTCGCCGGATAACGTTCCGTAGGTTGTAATTCTTGATCAACATAACGCAAGCTAATTTGCTGCAAGCGATTGGCTTGTGCCAAATCACCTGGCGACGCAAACTGCGCCAAACCTTCGCCGTGTGCAACAGCAACTGGAAACGCACTACCCACCATGCCATCAAAAAATAATGATGCCGTTGCCTGCACTTCCACCATGGCAACGCGCGCCTCAAATTGTTCCGACACATTACGCTCAAACGTTGGCCAACAATCAGCACCCGGAATAATGGATTTTAATTGCGCCAACATTTGGCAACCGTTACAAACCCCTAATCCAAAGGTCGTTGGCCGCTGAAAAAAAGCAGCAAACTGATCACGTACTTGCGCATGCATTAAAATTGATTGCGCCCAACCTCGCCCAGCACCTAAAACATCACCATAAGAAAAACCACCACAAGCCACCAAGCCCTGAAAATCCAGCAAGTTTACCTGACCAGCAATGAGTTCTGACATATGCACATCCAAGCTGGTAAAACCCGCTTGATCAAAAGCCGCTGCCATTTCCATATGCCCATTAACCCCTTGCTCACGTAAAATAGCAACTTTGGGTCGCACACCCTTCTTTATATAAGGTGCAGCCACATCTTCATTCACTGCAAATGACAAACTAGCCGTTAATCCTGGGTCTTTTTGCTCAAGAATTTGTTGGTACTCTTGCTGCGCACAAACTGAATTATCACGCAGCGCCTGCATGCGAAAACTGGTCTCCGACCACCACTGCTGCAAAGTTATCCGTGTTTGCGTAAACAAACAACGCTCTTGATAAAAGAATGCAATCTTGTCATTCAAATCCAATTGCCCCAGCGAATGCGCTAGCGGAGTTAAATGAAATTGCGCTAAAACCGCTTGCACTTTATCCAGCTGATGCGAGCGCACTTGAATCACTGCGCCCACTTGCTCGGGCGATATCGCAGCACTCGGAGCATCACCCAAGGTATCCAAATGAATGTTCAAACCCACATGCCCAGTAAAAGCCATCTCACACAAACATGCTAATAAGCCACCATCCGAACGGTCATGGTAAGCCAATAACAATTGCTGTTGATTTAAGGTTTGTATCGCTGCAAAAAAGTTTTTTAGTAAATTTGGATCAACAAGATCTGGCGCTGTTTGCCCCAGCATTTGATAGGTTTGCGCTAACACCGATGCGCCCAACACATTGTGCGCTTGCCCTAAATCAATTAACCATAACTCCGTTTCCCCCTGATCAACTTTAAGTTGTGGCGTTAACGTTTGGCGCACATCACTAACTGGCGCTGCAGCACTAATCACCAAAGACAACGGTGAGGCAACCGTTTGTGGTTGCTGCTCTTCTTCCCAAGTCGTGCGCATAGACAAAGAATCTTTACCCACCGGTATGCTAATGCCTAAGGCTGGGCACAACTCCATGCCAATCGCATGCACCGCTGCATATAAAGCCGCACCTTCGCCAGCAAAATTCGCTGCCGCCATCCAATTAGCCGACAATGCGATTTGCGATAAGTCATCGATGCGCGCTGCTGCAATATTCGTGATCGCTTCACCCACCGCCATACGCGCTGACGCTGCTGGATCAATCATGGCAACCGGAGCACGCTCACCCATCGCTAACGCTTCACCGCTATAACCAACATAATCACTACACGTCACACCAACATCCGCCGTGGGCACTTGCCAAGGTCCAACCAATTGATCACGCGTCACCATACCGCCAACACTACGATCACCGATGGTAATTAAAAAGTTTTTGCTAGCAACACAAGGAAATTGCAAAACGCGCTTAACCGCTTCTTTAATGTCAATCGCTGCTGTATCAAACGCAGTTAAATCTGGCTGAATCGTTTCACTCTGACATTGCTTACGTGGACTGTCTTCAAATAACACGGACATTGGACAATGCACACTATCATTTTGAAAATGCGCATCACTGACGATTAATACATTCTCAGCCGTTGCTTCTCCCACCACGGCATAAGGACAACGTTCACGCTTAGCAATTGCCGCAAAGCGCTCAAGCTCTTTCGCTTCAATCGCCAATACATAACGCTCCTGCGCTTCATTACACCAAATTTCTAACGGCGCCATACCAGACTCCGCACTTGGGATTTTACGCAATTCAATGCTTGCACCACGTTGACTATCAGCCACCAATTCAGGCAACGCATTCGATAAACCACCGGCACCCACATCATGAATAGTCAATATCGGATTATCATCACCAAGGCTCCAACAAGCACTAATCACTTCCTGACAACGTCGTTGCATTTCTGGGTTAGGTCGTTGCACAGACGCAAAGTCTAAATTTTCCGCGCTTTCACCCGACGCCACCGATGATGCAGCACCACCACCTAAGCCAATCAACATAGCCGGGCCACCTAATACAATTAACTTTGCCGCAGCCGGTATCGCTTTTTTCTCAATATCATTTTCACGAATATTACCAATCCCACCAGCAAACATAATCGACTTATCATAAACACGAAAAAACGACTGCACACCCAAAGT
>CAYXLV010000231.1:0-3699 GCA_964465995.1 uncultured Coxiellaceae bacterium
GTTGACTAGCACCGCGAGGATCAATGCCGCGGCGCATCACCGGTATGGCTTTTACTCCGGGAAGTTGTTGTAATGCTTTTTGAGTTTCTTGTAATGCATCTTGGGTTGAGCGTTGGCGTTTATTCCAATGTTTCATTACAACAATCGAGGTGCCGGTATTCACAGCATCTCTTTTGCCAAAGCCGCGTGGTGCGATTGATAAAGCGCGCGTTGCTTCGCCTTTATCAACTAAGCGCATCATGATGTCTTCAATTTTATACATATAATTGCGCATGTAATCAAAGCTTGCACCCTCTGGACCTTTGGTAATAATAAAAAAAGCACCGCGATCTTCTTGTGGTACTAATTCTTCGGGGACATATTTATAAAATAAAACTGACAGGGCAGCAGTGATAACAAAAATAACGATAAACCAATTTTTATGTTGCAATGAAAAAGTTAGTGCCCATTGATAAGCATGGTTAAGTTTTTGAATAGTATTATCAATGCTAACCGCTAAGGTATCACGTTGCTTATTTAAGGATTTCGGTAGGATATAAGCCGATAATACAGGTGATAGTGTGAGTGCAACGATGCTAGAAAAAGCCACCGCAGCTGATATGGTAAACGCAAATTCGGTAAACAAACGTCCAACTGTGCCCTCTAATAACGCAATCGGTAAAAATACGGCCAGTAATACTAAGGTCGTTGCTATAACGGCAAAACCAACTTGGCGAGTACCGCGATAACTGGCCAGTAAGGGCGGCTCACCGCCTTGAATTCGACGCACAATATTTTCTAGCACGACAATCGCATCATCAACAACTAAGCCGATTGCTAACACTAAGCCAAGTAAGGTGAGTAGATTTAATGAGTACCCCATTAAATACAAAATAGTAAAAGTGGCAATCACCGAAATGGGTACGGTAATGGCGGGAATGAGTACGCTGCGAATGCTGCCTAGAAATAAAAAAATCACAAAAATTACTAAAATTAATGCAATTGCGAAGGTTTTATATACCTCCAAAATAGCAGCTTCAATAAAAACAGACGTGTCGTAGCTTTGAATAATGCGCATGCCTTTGGGTAATGTTTTGCTGAGCTTTTTTACTTCGGCTTTAATAAGCCTTGATACTTCTAAGGTATTCGCTTGCGCTTGTTTAACGACGCCAAGTCCAACCATATTAATACGATTGCCTCTTAACATCGTGCGTCTTTTTTCTGAACCAAGCTCGACTTTGGCCACTTCTTTTAAGCGCAGTAAATGACCGCTAGCGGATTTTCGAATCACTAAATTTCCAAAGTCAGCAGCAGTCACATACTGACGTTTAATCCAAACGGATAATTCACGTTGCTTGGACTCAATGCGACCACCCGGGAGTTCGACATTATATTGGCGCAATGCATTTTCAATATCACTGACAGTGACTTGTTTGGCCGCCATGGCTTTTCGATTTAGCCAAATGCGCATGGCATAGCGCTGTTCGCCACCAATTCTGACGCGGGCAACGCCTTGGATGATCGATAACTTATCGACTAAATAGCGATCGGCATAATCGGTGAGTTGGCGTGAATTCATTTGATCGCTGGCAAGGTTAAGCCACATGATAACATTATTATTCGAGTCAACTTTGTAAACTTCAGGCGGGTCAGCATCGGTTGGTAGGTCAGCGGCCACACGGGCAACGCGTTCACGCACATCGTTAGCGGCGGCATCAATATTGCGTTTGACATTAAATTCAATGGAAATGGTTGAAAAGCCATCAACACTTTCTGATTCAATATAACGAATGCCTTCAATGCCGCTGATGCTTTTTTCAATCACTTTGGTAATTTGATTTTCGATGGTGTTGGCATTGGCGCCGTTATAAGTGGTTTCGATGGATATGATGGGGGGATCAATATCGGGGTATTCGCGTAAGGCTAGGCGATCGAGAGTGATGAGCCCAAATACCACTAGCAATGCGCTGAGCACGATGGCTAGCACAGGGTGCTTGATGGATATATCTGACAGAAACATATTAATCCTATTTGATTAAGTTGGATTTGATGACTTTGACTTTTTTGCCTTGGTGCAATTTAAAGCCGCCATCAACGACGACCTGCATGCCTTTTGTCAAACCAGATATGATTTCTACTTTGCCATGGAGTCGTTCGCCAATTTGTACTGCTTGTAGTTTTACGGTGTTGTTCTTTTGCAAGATAAAGACATATTGCTGGTCATTGCGCGGCACAAGTGCTTGTTCTGGAATGAGTAAGGCTTGGCGCGGGCGGCGTTTGATATCGATTTGGAGCAACATGCCAGGGCGCAAAATATAATCTGGATTGTTGATAATAGCGCGCAACATTAAGGAGCGGGTTGCTATATCAATGCGTGCTGCAATATTGCTTATTTTTCCGGTGAATGTTTTTTTAGGGTAGGCAATAGATTTTGCGTGAATGGTTTCATTTTTTTTAATGCTGCCGGCGTATTTTTCAGGGATGCTAAAGTCAACTTTGATGGGATCAACTTTGTCGAGCGTGACTATAGCATCACCAGGTTTGACCAATGTGCCTTCGCTGATATTGCGATGGCCTAATATGCCGCTAAATGGTGCGCGTATAAAGCGGTCATTAATCGTTGCTTGAATTTCAATGATTTTGGCTTTAGCAGCATTGAGGTTATATATCTTAGTGTCGTATTCGGATCTGGCGGCAAAGTTGCGTGCAGAAAGGTGTTTAAAACGATCAAATTGTTTTTTTGCCTCAGTGAGTTTGGCTTCGGCTTCGCGTAAGCGTGCTTGTTCCTCGGCGTTATCGAGCTCAACTAATAACGTGCCTTTTTTAACAAAGTCACCACTAGCAAAATTAATTTTTTTTACATGTTCGGTAACGGTTGCAGTAATGGTGACGGCTTCGTCGGCTTTGGCTGTGCCAACGGCTTCGATGTGATTGCTTAGTGTGGTTTGTTTGGCGGGGGCAACAGTAACGCTGACGGCGCCGTCAGCTTGCGGTCGGAGCTGTTGAGTAGTTTTGAAAAAGGGTAGGAGGAGGTAGATTATGATGCCAAGGATAATGAGTATAAAGAAAATTAGCAGTAGTTTGCGTGACATGCGCTTAAGTCCGTATTGATGAAAGCAACAGTATAAAGTAAGACAGGCTTTGGGTCAGGTGGGAATGCGAGATTAGTAGAGGCGTTTTATTAGCGTGTTAAAATTTAAAATATTATCTTTTTGCTGTAAAAAATATTCTGCTGATATTAAGGTCAAAAGATTAAATGAAATCACCTTTATCACGTGATATAAAAAGCTGTAATTGCTTAACTGCAATCTGTTAGAATACCAAGCTTTCAACAGCGCAAGGACGCACAATGCCCGGTGGCCCAAATCTAGATAAGAGTCAAATCCTAACTGCTAAGAAAGATCCCAATTTATGCTTTGTGGAGGCTAATGAGTTTTTATTAACGTGTGCAGGATTTGCATCATTGGATGAGGCGGTGGGTGCGAATGATGAAGATTGTTCATGGAGTGAGTATTCACATTTTTATCGGCAACATGAATTAGACGCTTTAAATGGCGATGTTTATGGGGCTATTCAACCAACAAAAACGACCTTTAGCGATTTCTTCTGGGTGTACAATTATAAATATCCAACTTTTGATGCCGCAGGTGAGATCACAGGTGTTAGTGGCCCAAATCTAGATAAGAGTCAAATCCTAACTGCTAAGAAAGATCCCAATTT
>CAYXLV010000232.1:0-3682 GCA_964465995.1 uncultured Coxiellaceae bacterium
CAATGGCCGCCAACACAACGACTTCGTCAAAGAAAGCTTCGTCAAAAAATACTACCCATCCACCTTCAATCAACTCTATGTCACGGCGATCCAAGCAACCACCGCCTCTGGCGCCTGCTGTGCCATCGACCTCGTCTTATCAAACCCCGATCAATACCACGGCAGAGTCTTACAAGAACACTTCCACTTTACTGACTTTTTAGATAACCGCTTCGGCATTTACCTCAAACAATACAGCAGCAAAAACACAAAGGAATAACATGGGCATCTTGCGACAACTCCATCTCAAATCCAACAACCCCGGCGCAAGCTTCGCCAGCCGCTGGTGGTCAACAACCAACGATCATGGCGTCATTGATTCCATCAACCCAGCCAATCGTAAAACCATTGCCCACGTTAACAACTGCTCGCACACCGACTACAACACCATCATCCAAGCCGCCAGCAAAGCTTTCGATACCTGGCGACAAATGCCCGCCCCACAGCGCGGCGACATCATCCGCCAAATCGGCAACCGCCTACGCGAACAAAAATCGGCCCTCGGCACCTTAATCGCCACCGAAATGGGCAAGCTCAAACAAGAAGGCGACGGCGAAATTCAAGAAATGATCGATATGGCCGATTTAGCTGTCGGCCAATCACGCATGCTCTACGGCCACACCATGCACTCCGAAAGGCCGATGCATCGCATGTATGAACAATGGCACCCACTAGGCATTGTCGGTGTTATTTCCGCCTTTAATTTCCCCGCCGCCGTTTGGTCATGGAATGCTTTTATCGCCGCCATCTGCGGCAACACCGTCGTCTGGAAACCCTCTCCCAAAACACCGCTTACCGCACTCGCTATTCAACATATTTGCAATGAAGTCATGCAAGCCAACAACCTCGAAGGCATCTTCTCTTTATTCATCACTGAAGATCACACACTCACCGAAACCTTCGTCAGCGACTCTCGAATCCCACTTATTTCATTTACTGGATCATCCGCCGTTGGCACAAAAATTGCCGAACTTGTCAGCAAACGCATGGGACGCTGCCTACTCGAATGCAGCGGCAATAACGCGCTTATTGTCGACGACTCAGCCGACCTCAAACTCGCCTTACCAGCCATTGTCTTTGGCGCCATCGGCACTACTGGCCAACGCTGCACCAGCACACGCCGCCTGATCATCCATGAAAATATCTATGAAACGCTGACGGAAAAACTATGCGATGCCTACCAAAAAATTAAAATCGGCGACCCTCTGGATCAAAAGCATTTAATGGGCCCACTCATCGATCAAACCGCCGTCGATAACTTTCAAAACGCCATCGCCGCAGCCGAAAAAGCAGGCGGCAAAATTTTATTTGGCGGCAAAACCATCAGCACTCTCCCAGGCTACTATGTCGAACCAACCATTATCCGCGCTGAAAACGACTGGGATATTGTGCAACAAGAAACGTTCGCACCCATTTTATATGTCATGCCCTACCAAGATCTCGATGAAGCCATTTACCTGCAAAATTCAGTGTGCCAAGGTCTGTCTTCCGCACTATTCACCACCAACCTCAACCACGCCGAATATTTCCTATCCGCCAGCGGCAGCGATTGCGGTATTGCAAACATCAATATCGGCACATCAGGCGCTGAAATTGGCGGTGCTTTTGGCGGCGAAAAAGCCACGGGTGGTGGTCGTGAAGCAGGATCTGATGCGTGGAAAGCCTATATGCGCCGCCAAACCAATACCATTAATTGGGGCGACGCACTGCCATTAGCGCAAGGCATTGAGTTTGCGCTTGATTAATTAACCGGCTTTTTATGGTATGAACTGCCTGAGCTCCAAGTCAGTGCAATAAAAAATATCGCCAACCCACAGGCAACCAACAACGCCAAAAAACCACCATGCCAACCAAAATACTGCACCAAGTAACCCATACCCGCATCAGCAAATGTGGCACCACCCAAATAACCAAACATACCGGTAAAACCGGCCGCAGTACCCGCCGCCTTTTTCGGCACCAAGTCCAACGCTTGCAAACCAATCAACATCACCGGCCCATAAATCAAAAACCCAATTGCCATCAACGCATAATCATAAACCGCAATATTACCGCCAGGGTTTAACCAATACACCAAAATCGCAATCACCACCCCAAGCATATAAATAATCCCAATTGGCGCACGGTGCCCCTTAAACCACTTATCACTGATATAACCACATAAAATCGTGCCTGGAATACCCGCATATTCATAAAAGAAATACGACCAACTCGTCTGATCATGATCAAAACCTTTTGCCACATGCAAATAGGTAGGCACCCAATCAATCACGCCATAACGAATAAAATAAACAAACACATTCGCAATCGCGATATACCATAAATATTTATTGCGAAAGATATATTTAAAAAAGATTTCCTTAGCAGTCAGTTCACGCTCAGGATCCGGCGCCACTCGCAACGGATAATCATCTCGATACTCTTCAATCGGCGGCAAACCAACCGACTGCGGCGTATCACGCATCACCAATAAAACAAACGCCGCAATCAATAAAGCAATCACCGCCGGAAAATAAAAAATGCTATGCCAACTACCAAACAGCGCAATCCCTAAAATCGCCAACGGACCAATCAAACCACCACCCACGTTATGCGCCACATTCCAAACCGATACCCAACGTCCACGCTCTTGCACCGAATACCAATGCACCATAGTGCGCCCACAAGGCGGCCACCCCATCCCTTGCACCCAACCGTTAAAAAACATCAGCACAAACATCAACGATAAACTCATCAACACATAGGACGTCATCCCAAAAACAAGATTAATCACCGCGGATAAAATCAAACCGGCTGCTAAAAAGTAACGCGGATTACTCCGATCCGACACATTACCCATTAAAAATTTACTTAACCCATAAGCAATCGATACCGCCGACAAGACCAAACCCAATTCACCTGCTTTAAAACCCGCTTTTAATAAATAAGGAATCGCCAACGCAAAATTCTTACGCACCAAATAATAACCGGCATAACCAATAAAAATACCCAAAAAGACCTGCAGTCTTAAACGCTGATAACTTTTGTCGACTTTGTTTTTAGGTAATCGCTCGATATGAGCCGCTGGATGAAAAAATTGCAGTAACTTATACAAAGGCATTAATCCCTGTTAAGTGCTTACCAATCACCAAGTGATGCACATTATCCGTGCCCTCATAGGTAAACACCGTTTCTAAATTCGCTAAATGACGAAAGACGTGATATTCCAAACTAATCCCATTCGCCCCCATTAAATTACGACACATACGCGCAATCTGTAATGCCGCACGCGCCGCATTCATTTTCCCCATAGAAATCATGGGCGGCGTCAATTGATCCGCTTGCGCTAAGCGTCCCAATTGCAAATTAAACGCTTGCGTTTTATTGATCTCAGTAAAAATATCCGCCAAATCTTTTTGAATTAATTGAAAGGACGCAATCGGTTTTGCAAACTGTTTGCGCTCTTGCACATAATCCAAAGTGAGCTCAAAACACGCCTGCGCCGCGCCCATCGCGCCCCAAGCAATCCCGAACCGCGCTTGGCTTAAACAACTTAACGGCGCTCCCATCCCTTTATCACTGCCCGGTAAAAAATTCGCATCCGGCACAAAACAATCGGTAAACACCAACTCACCCGTATCCGACACCCGCATCGACATTTTGT
>CAYXLV010000233.1:0-3681 GCA_964465995.1 uncultured Coxiellaceae bacterium
TTTACCATACAGCCGCGGCACCATTCCTGTGGAAACATTCGATTTTGAAGAAATCACTTTTGATGATAAAGGTCGAGCACAACAATTCAGTGATCAAGAAGATTATTGTTGGATGAACGCGGCCTACGTTATGGGTGCACGCCTCACAGATGCATTTGCAAAATACGGTTGGTGCACGGCGATTCGTGGCGCTGAAGGAGGCGGCAAAGTAGAAAACTTACCAAGCTATACCTTTACCAGTGACGATGGCGATATTGATATGCAATGCCCAACCGAAGTCGGCATTACTGATCGTCGTGAAGCTGAATTAAGCAAGCTAGGTTTACTACCTTTGTGCCACTATAAAAATACCGATTATGCTGTATTTTTTGGTGCGCAAACATTAAATAAACCTAAGCAGTATGATCAAGCCAATGCGACAGCCAATGCAGAAATTTCCGCACGCTTGCCTTATGTTATGGCCAGCTCACGCTTCGCGCATTTTTTGAAAGTGATGGCGCGCGATAAAATTGGATCATTTATGGAAGTAAGTGATGTTTCTGCTTGGTTAAATAATTGGATTGCCAATTATGTTGTCCTTGACCCAAGTCCTAGTCAAGAAGTCAAAGCAAGATATCCGCTGGCGGAAGCAAAAGTCAAAGTGGAAGAAATTCCTGGCAAGCCTGGCGCCTATCATGCTGTTGCTTGGTTGCGACCTTGGCTGCAAATGGAAGAGTTAACCACCTCAATGCGTATGGTGGCGAATATTCCTCAAATAGGATAAACGACAATACAGTGCATTTCTGGTGATCACCCATGGTGTATGCCAGAAATGCCACTGGTCAACCTGTGTTGGACATGCCATGAAGACCCAAGCACTGATTGCAAAATTGATTGCTTATATAGACCAACTGCTGACAGCGCAAGTGAATGCCATTATGCATCACCCTCAGTTTAAGCAGCTTGAAGCTAGTTGGCGTGGTGTGCAGTATTTAGTGACGTGTAATGGTGATATGACTAACGTCAAAATTAAATTGCTGGATGTGTCATGGCATGAGTTATCAAAAGACTTGGCGCGTGCAATAGAATTCGATCAAAGTGCAACCTTTAGCAAAATTTATAGTAATGAATTTGATATGCCGGGCGGCGAGCCCTTTGGCTTATTGGTGGGTGATTATGAACCGGATTTTATCAACCATACAGCCGGCATTGATAGCATTGATAGTGCCAGAAATATCGCAAAGGTGGCGGCATGTGCCTTTGTTCCTTTCGTAATGGGAGTAAAGCCAACGTTTTTTGGCATAGAAAGTTTTAGTGAGCTCCATACTTACATTGACTTAAAAAGAATGTTTGCGCATCGACAATACGCACGTTGGAAAGCGCTTTGTGTCAATGAAGATTCAAGATTTTTAGCAGTGGTTTTGCCTAAGTTTTTAGTGCGACTGCCTTACTCGACGCATAACCCAACTCAAACCTCATTTGTCTATCGTGAAATCAGCGATGCAGATCCAATGGAAAACTACCTATTTGCGAATGCGAGTTATGGTTTTGCCGCTGTGGTAATGCGGTCATTTATTGAAAATGGTTGGTTCGCACGAATTTGTGGTACGGAGGCAAATAAAGTAACTGGTGGGGTAGTCGATAAGTTACCGCGCCCAGATTTTTATTTAGATATGGCAGCGAAATTTACTAAGCACAGTTTGCAAATTTCACTAACAGAATTGCAACAACAAGCACTGCGAGGATTAGGGTTTATCACACTGTGCGAATGCAAGTTTACACCTTTTGCCGCTTTTTTTAGTGCCCCGTCCATTCAGCGCCCAGCACAATATGAAAAAATGAGCGCGAATAATAATGCAAATTTAATGGCACAAATACCTTATACCCTTTGCGTGAGTCGATTTGCACATTTTGTTAAGGTCATTATGCGCGACAAAATGGGTTCATTTATTGAGTTAGAAATTTTACAAACAATGTTGCAGAACTGGTTGGCTAATTATGTGGGTACGGCTGATTCTGATTCTGATTTAGCGGCGCGCTATCCTTTGAGCGAGGCGAAAGTGCGAATCTGGGAGCTGCAAACCAAGCCCGGCTATTATCAATGTACTGTCTATCTAAAACCACAATACCAATTAAAACGCATTGAAACGACATTAAAAATTGTTTCAAAAAATATTGGTCAGGCATAAGGGGTAACGCTATGGATACGATACTTGAAAAAACACATAGCCAAGCGTCACTAGGTTCCGCTTATGAATTATTGCTAGTGGATTTGGAAAATTTATTAAATACGCATAAGCGCTGTATAACCGCACCGTTACATTTACCTAGCTTGGCCAGCTCAATTATCAATTACGGCATGGATGACTTTTTTTACAGCGGTAAAACCGAAGGATCATTGCAAATGTGTTGCGAGCAAATATCACGGGTTATTCAGCAGTATGAGCCTCGCCTCCAGCATGTGACCGTCACCATTGATGAACAAAATGCCCAACAAGAATATGGGTTGGCAACTTTTCGGATTGAGGCAAATTATAGGGCTGAGGATGCCAGTGTTTTAGAATTTAGTTCATTAGTGTCAATGGACGTTGATATTGTTAAGGTCATAAAATCAGGCTAGCGTAGATGAAAGATAGTTTACTGGAATATTACAACCAAGAGTTAACCGAGTTTGAAAAACTCAGTAGTGAGTTTGCGAAACAATACCCCAGCATTGCGGGTAATCTTGGCATTAACTCCAAGCAGATTAGTGATCCACATATTGCGCGATTGATTCAATCTTTCGCACTAATGACAGCGCGAATTCAAGCACGTTTAGATGATGATTTGCCAGAAATTAGCGAATCATTATTGAGTATTCTTTACCCGCATTATCTACAACCCGCGCCAGCATTTTCTATCGTTGCTTTTGATTGCAAGCCTGATTTAACCGCGGCGTATGCGATCCCCAAAAATACTGGCTTAGAAACAACGTCGTTGCCAGAAAAGTGCCACTTTAAAACTTGCTATGATTTGCAGTTGTGGCCAATCAAAGTTACACAAGCTAATTTTTCTGATCAACCACTATTGATGGAGCAAAAACAGCATACAGCAAGCAACCTTTGGCTTGAGTTGCAGTGCTTAGGGGAAAATACATTGACTAAATTAGCGCCCGATCGTCTGCGCTTTTATATCAATGCTCAGCCTATAATCGCCAATGCCATTTATGAGATGCTGTTTAATCACACAATATCGATCAGATTGTATGCGGATGACCAAGAGCAAAGTGTTGAGATATCGCCAGAACATATTCGCGCTGTTGGCTTTGATAAAGCGCACAATATCTTAGACTATCCTGAATCCTCATTCTTAGGCTACCGATTATTGACTGAATTTTTTTGCTACCCACAAAAGTTTATGTTTTTTGATTTGGTTGATTTGGGCGACGCGCTTGCAAAATTTGATCGTGCTGTTTCAATTCAAATTTCTTTTAATAAGCATGGTAATGAACTGAATAATGTGATTAATGCTGATACTTTTCGCTTAGGCTGCACGCCGGTGGTGAATTTATTTTCGCACTCTGCAGAGCCAATTTATTTAGATCATTTCACTACAGAGTATCCACTGGTGGCTGATGTCAGGAATACTGATATTGAAATTTATGCTATCAATCAAGTGTCCTCGATTGCCGATGAGCAAGAGCAGCAATTTCAGCCACTCTAC